>CAYYWK010000127.1:0-7536 GCA_964475345.1 uncultured Desulfobulbus sp. | reverse complement strand
AGGATGCAGAGGGTGATCCTGTGCAGAGCGATCACCCACCGGGAATTGACGCGCAGCGGGAAGTCGTTACAGCGGATCAGCACCAGCAGGCCGCTGAGACTCCATCCGTAGAGAGCGAGATAGGAGTGGCTGTTCAGCAGCAGCCGGCCCCAGTCCCGGTATGGACCGGGAAACTGTCCAAGAACGATATAGAGGACGCCGGTGACGCCGGTGAACACCAGAAAACCCATGCCGGAGAGGAGGAAATGCTTCTGCTGCACGTCCTTCCCGTGTTTCAGGAAAAAGACCAGCATCAGGGTGACCACGGCAAAGAGTGCGGTGGCGATGATGAATTTGGCAATGGCCATCTCCTGCAGGATAAAGACAAAAAAGACCACCACGCCGAGAGTGACGAACCAGAAGAAGAAATGCTGGAGCCTCTGCAGAGCCGGTGATTCAGCCTTTTCCACAAAGGAGAACATCACCGACATCGACATCAACGACAGCGGGAAGGAGTAGCCGAGAAAGAAAAGATTGAGGGTCAGGTTCTTATTGGCAATCCAGTGCAGGACATCGTTGTTGACGACGACGAAGGCGGCGATGACCAGGGCTATGGAGAGGCAGAGGATCGAGGCGTTGTGAAACTTGTCGATGATCGGGGTCCTGGCGGAAAACAGATCGAGGGGCACGAAGGGGAATCGCTGGATGCGGATGGATTCCACCAGGAAGGCCAGAACCACGGAAATGATCGCCGCCGGCAGGTACATCTCAGAGAAGGCGAAGATGGCGTACAAAAGGCCAAGCACCAGGAAACCGTAGGTCCTGGGCGAGGGTTGCGCGGTGTTTTCCGTATGATAGAGGACGACGAAGCCGCCGCTGCAGAGGTTGAAGAGAAAAATATGCAGGCGCTCGAAGTTCCTGTTGGAGACCTGGTCGGCGAACCCGAAGAAAAAGGCCGCGACCATGATCGACAACAGGAGCAGGCGGAGGCGGTATTCCCTGAAGAACAACGGATGGACAGGTTGGTTGTGGATCATGGTCATATCATAACCAGCCTCGCTGGCAAGTCCACTTGTTTTGTCCCGTGCCGCCAGTGAGATTCTCCGTCGGCATCTCGAATAATGCCATCCCCTTGCCACTGAACAGACAGGGTCGGTCTCTGCCCGACAGCCGGTAGTGATTTTCCCTAATCCCCGGTAGGCATTTCTCCTACGTCGGCGTAGTCCAATTGCTTACATAAAAAATCAATAAAAAGAAATAGATATCGGTTCTGGTCGTTCTTGGTCGCGTTAAGGAATTTGGTTGTTGACGGAGAAATATCCTCTGTATCTTCAACAGGCGAAAGGGTCAGACACCTGGCAGATTCCTGGCGTTTCCGGTGCCGACCGGACGTCGTTCAGAGACTGGACAAAAGAATGATTCAGTTCATACCGGTTCAGGGCAGAAGACAGTCGCTTGTTCAGTCAACCTGCACACATATGGGATACCCGGCTGCAGGTGCACGGCCTGGATGCGTCATCTCTGTCGGCGATGGACACATCTGCGTTCTCAGTTTCGAGGACGGACTCGGTGGTGGCGATGACACGGGGCTGAGGATCGCCGCCGCGGCTGCGGGCAGCGGCATTCTGCTGCCGGAGATCGAAGACGGAGTGATCAGGATGCGGGCAGCCCATAGCGGTCTGCTGCGGTTCGGCAAAGAAGCAGTCATCGATATCCACTGTCTCGGTGGAGTGCGGATAGACATCCTGGGGCAGGGGGCCCCGGTAGTCAAGAACCAGCTGGTCGCCGAAATCCGCTTTGACCCCGGGCAGGCCGGCACCGGTGTGCTGAACCGGCTGGAGGAAATCTGCCACGGTTGCCACCCGGTCATAGATGTTCTGCCTTTCAGGGAATCGAAGATTGGGCTGCTGAACGTGCAGCGTCACGGCGAAAACCGCCAGGTGGAAATCCTGGCCAGCCTCAGGCGCAGGGTTGCCGAACTCGGCAGCGTGTTCGCCGGCGAGCGGTCGGTCAATGCCGGCTGTGATATTGGCGAGGTGCAGCGGTGGCTGGCGGCGCGCGGGATCGACATGCTGATTCTGCTCGCGGCGCAGCCCCCGGAGGCAGAATCGTGGCTGACATATGCAGACGGCATGCCGGGGGTGGCGAGCAGTTCCGGGGAGATACTCCCGGCAAAAGAGCGCCAGCAGACACAGGGCGATTCCATCCCCGTCCTCCTGCTTTCTGACGCGGTGCTGCGGGACTGGCGGTTGATCGCGGATGTGCTTGTTCCCCGATTTCTCGCGGGGCTGGAAATGCCTGAGGGAGAAGACGGGAGGGAATATGGGCGGGTAGGGAGGGTACGCTCCGGCCTGTTCAGTCAATGACGCCGGGGGCGGGCAAGAAACCGCTGCCTGCCCCCGGCGTCAAGGGGTAGAGGCTGTTCCATCAACCATTCACAACACAAAAAGGAGAGTGTATGGAAATCAGCAGGAGGAGGTTCCTGTCCATGTCCGGTGCCATAGGATCAGGGGTCGCCCTGTCCTCGCTCGGACTGGACCTGACCGCTCTGAAGGCCCATGCCGCAGAGTTGAACAAGATGGACCGGGTCAGGAATGCGAAGCAGTCGATTTCGATCTGCTGCTACTGTTCGGTGGGCTGCAATGTCATCTGCAGCACCGACAAGCTGACCGGCAAGATTATCAACATCGAGGGCGATCCCGACATGCCCATCAACGAGGGCTCGCTCTGCGCCAAGGGGGCCGGCCTTTTCGGGCTCACCGCCGCCAACGAGCATCGCCTGAAAAAGGTGCTCTACCGGGCCCCGAAGAGTGACAAGTGGGAGGAGAAGGACTGGGACTGGACCCTGAAACGGATCGCCCGTCTGTTCAAGGATACCCGCGATGCCGATTTCAAGACCCATAACGACAAAGGGGAATTGGTCAACCGCGTGGAAACCATCGGCCACTACGGCTCGTCGAACATCGGCAACGAGGAGTGCTGGACGCTGTCCGTCGCCTGCCGGGCCATGGGGCTTATCCATATCGATCACCAGGCCCGCGTCTGACACAGCCCTTCCGTATCGGCTCTGGGAGAGTCGTTTGGCCGCGGTTCGATGACGAACCATTATATTGACCTGAAGAACAGTGACTGTATCCTTATCATGGGCGGCAATGCCGCAGAAAACCACCCGATCGCCTTCAAGTGGATCCTCAAGGCGAAGGACCGGGGCGCCACGCTGATCCACGTCGATCCGCGTTTCACCCGCACATCCGCGCGCTGCGATTTCCACGTGCCGCTGCGTTCCGGCACCGATATCGCCTTTCTGGGCGGGATGATCAAGCATATCATCGACAACAACCTGATCCAGGAGGAATACGTCAAGTACTACACCAACGCCTCGCAGATCGTCAGCGAGGGCTATGAATTCAACGATGGCCTCTTTTCGGGTTACGATGCCGAGAAGCGCAAGTACAGCAAGGATACCTGGACCACCGACAAGGATGAGGCCGGCATTCCGATCCGAGACTACACTCTCCAGCATCCGCGTTGCGTCTACCAGATGCTGAGGAAGCACTACGAGCGCTACACCTTGGACGTGGTCTCGTCGATCACCGGCGTATCGAAGGACAATCTGCTCAAGGTGTACAACACCTACGGGGCAACTGGCGCCAAGGACAAGGCCGGCACCGAGTGCTACGCGTTGGGCTGGACTCATCACACCGTCGGCAGCCAGAACATCCGGGCGATGTCGATCATCCAGCTGCTGCTCGGCAACATGGGCATCGCCGGCGGCGGCATCAACGCTCTGCGCGGCGAGCCCAACGTCCAGGGCTCCACTGACCATGCCATTCTCTACAACATCCTGCCAGGCTACCTGAAGATGCCCTCCGGGCCGATCCAGACGCTGGCGGCGTACAATGAGAAGTATACCACCAAGTCCAGCGACCCGATGTCGGCCAACTGGTACCAGAATTATCCGAAGTTTTCTGTCAGCTTCCTGAAGGCATTCTGGGGGGCCAAGGCGACGCCTGAGAACGAGTTCGGCTATTCCTGGCTGCCCAAGCTCGACGACGGTCAGGCCTGCTCGATCATGCACACCTTCGACGCGATGTACGCCGGCAAGATCAAGGGCTTCTTCGCCTACGGCTCAAACCTGGCGGTCAGCAACCCGAACACCACCAAGGTGCGCAAGGCGCTGCAGCAACTGAAATGGATGGTCAACGTCAATATCTTCGACAACGAGACAGCCTCGTTCTGGAAGGGGCCGGGGGTCGACCCGAAGACGGTAGATACCGAGGTCTTCCTGCTGCCGGCAGCGGCCAGCATGGAAAAGGATGGCAGCCAGAGCAACTCGGGCCGTTGGGTGCAGTGGCGCTACAAGGCAGCCAATCCGCCCGGTGACGCCATGTCCGACGGCGATATCTGCATGCGCATCCTGGATGAGGTCCGCGCCCTGTATGCCAAGGAAGGCGGGGCGTTCCCTGAGCAGGTCCTCAATGTGAAATGGGATTACCGCGACGGCCTGAACCGCTTTGATACCGTCAAGGTCGCCAAGTGGATCAACGGCCAGGTCACCCAGGATTTTTTTATCGAGGATCCGGTTACCGCCGTCAAGGAGGTATTCAAGAAGGGCGAGACCATGCCGACGTTTGCCAAGCTGCAGGCCGACGGTACCACCGCCTGCGGCAACTGGATCATGTGCGGCAGCTTCGACCAGAAGGGCGAGAACAAGATGCAGAAACGCGGCAAGGACGACCCGACGGGGCTCGGCCTCTATCCCGACTGGTCCTACGCCTGGCCGGTCAACCGCCGGATCATCTACAACCGCGCCTCCTGCGACCTCAACGGCAAGCCGTACGATCCGAAGAGAAAGCTGGTGGAATGGGTCGGCGACAAGTGGGTCGGTGATGTCCCGGATGGCCCCTGGCCGCCGATGGCCGATACCGCCAAGGGCAAGTACCCTTTCATCATGAAGGTGGACGGCGTGGGCGCCATTTTCGGGCCGGGCATGGCCGAGGGGCCGTTTCCGGAGCACTATGAACCACTGGAAGGTCCGCTGGCCAAGAACCCGTTGGGTGGGCAGTTGATCAATCCGGCAGTCAAGCGATTCAAGAGCGATCTTGATACGATTGCCAATGCCGACGAGAAATATCCTTACGTCTGCACTTCGTACTCCTGCACCGAGCACTGGTGCTCCGGTTTCACCCGCTGGCAGCCCTGGCTGCTGGAGTTGCAGCCGGAGTGTTATCTCGAGATCGGCGAGAAACTGGCCGAGAAGCTCGGGATCAAGAATGGTCAGAAGGTGAAGGTTTCCGCTACCCGTGGCCAGGTCGAGTGTGTGGCGATGGTCACCAAGCGCCTCGTTCCCTTCGAGGTGGAAGGCAAGATCGTCCACCAGGTGGGAATGCCGTTCAATTATGGCTGGCGATTCCCGGAAGGCGCGGCGGACGCTTCTGCCAATTACCTGACGTCAGCCATCGGCTGCCCGAATACTTTCTGTCCGGAGTATAAGGCATTCATGGTCAACGTCAGCAAGGCGTAAGGGGGTGAAGAGATGAATCACGAACTCGTCAAATTGATAGATTTGTCACGTTGTACCGCCTGCCGTGGCTGCCAGGTCGCCTGCAAGCAGTGGAACAACCTGCCGGCCTCGCAGACCAGCAATTTCGGCAGTTACCAGAACCCAGACGGGCTGCAGTGGAACACCTGGACCTTGATCCGTTTCCAGGAGCATGTCGACTCGAATGGCAGGCTGCGCTGGCTGTTCCGCAAAGACGGCTGCATGCACTGCACCGATGCGGCCTGCGTCAAGGTCTGCCCGTCCGGGGCCCTGTATCACACCGAATTCGGCAGTGTCGGCCTGAATGCGGTAAAATGTATCGGCTGCAAGGAGTGCATGGCCGCCTGTCCCTTTGATATTCCGAAATACAACGCCGAAACCAACAAGGTCGGCAAGTGCGATCTCTGCTTCACCCGCCTGCAGGCCAACCAGCCGCCGGCCTGTGTTCTTTCGTGCCCGACCGGCGCATTGACTATCGGTCCCAGGGATGAGATGGTTGCCAAGGCCCATGCTCGGGCTAAGCAGCTTGGCGGAGACGCATCGGTGTACGGCGACCAGTTCGTCGATGGCACCCATGTCGTCTACGTGCTGACTGAAAAACCCGGGGTATATGACAAGTTGCCGGAGAGCCCGAAGGTGCCGACGTCGATCGTCATATGGAAGGACGTGCTGAAACCGGCAGGATTGATCGCCGCCGGAGGTGTTGTGGCGGGTGCCTTCCTCCACTATATCACCCACGGACCGAAGACCCCCGATGAGGAAACCACCTGTGAAGGAGGTAAACAGTCATGAAAATTGGAATGATTAAGGCCACTGGGCCCTTTGAGCGTGTCGTGCACTGGTGTCTGGCCCTGTCCTGCCTCCTGTTGTGCCTCACCGGCATGGGGATGATGTACCACACCCTGAACTTCTTCAGTCTGCTGTTCGGCGGCATGGCCAACATGAAGCTGGTGCACAACATCGGCGGGCTGTTCTTTGCCGTCAGTCTGCTCCTTGCCATCGTCATCTGGTGGAAGGAGGCCGGTTTGTTCTCCTTCCCCGAGGACGCAGAGTGGATCAAGGCCGCCGGCGGCTATCTCTGGCATGTCGATAAGGTGCCGGAGGTCGGCAAGTACAATCCCGGACAGAAGATGTTCTTCCTGGCAGTGGCCCTGTTCGGCATAGCCATGGTGGTCTCGGGATTGATCATGTGGTTCCCGCTCGGCTACTCGGTGGATCTGGTCCGGTGGATGTTCGTTCTCCACGCCCTGGGCTACGTGGTGATCTTCGCCTTCTTCTTCGTCCATCTCTATCTGGTGACCATCGGTGCTCCGGGATCGGCCCCGGCGATGTTCACGGGCTGGGTAAGCCGTGGGTGGGTAAAGAAGAATCACCCGAAATGGTTGAAGGAAATGGAAGAGAGCGGCACCCTGGTGGTCTATGGCAAGGAGAAATCAGGAGGAAAGTGCTGCTGATTGACAGCATGCCATCGCTGTCCGTCAAGGGGTGAGTGGCGTGTTGAACGCAAGGACCGGGGCGCGTGGACGCTCCGGTCCTTTTTGTGTCAGTGGCGCTGAGAGTTGCTGACCAATGACAGAGGAAGACGAAGACATGAGTGAGAGTAACTGCAGGGATGAGGAAATGGCGGCGGAGATCACAAGACTGAGGCAGGAACGGCCGTATCTCGACAACCTGTTCGCGTCTTTCGGGCCGATGCTGCTGCAGCGTGAGCGCTGGGTGAACAGGCAGAAACGTTCAGATAAGAGTTGTTCCATCGATCCGGTCAGGTTTGCCGGGGGGGTGGCGCTGGTCCAGCAATGCCAGGATTTCCTCGACGATGAGCGCTGGCATGATGCGGGACGTGTGGCCGCCGGTGCTATTGGCAGCGGTTTCCCCGAACTGGCCGGGGATATGGAGTACCTGGGGGACAGGATTCGTGGCGGTCTGGATTGCCTAGGTCTGTACCAGTCCTCCGTCGACCTCGATGGTGAGGAATTGCGGCGGCGGGCAGCTGAGATCGGAATCAAGGAAACCTC
>CAYYWK010000126.1:0-7557 GCA_964475345.1 uncultured Desulfobulbus sp. | reverse complement strand
CTGCGGCGCGTGCCGCCTCGGCATGTCTTCCGGCCTTGACCACGATCACCGGCTTGATGCGGGCGGCCGCCCTGGCGGCCGACATGAACTTGCGCGGCTGGGTGATCGCCTCGATGTAGAGCAGGATCGCCCTGGTGGACATGTCCGCCGCCAGGTAGTCCAGCATGTCGCCAAAATCGACGTCTGCCATGTCGCCCAGCGACACGCAGTGGGAAAAACCGATCCGTCTGGAGGTTGCCCAGTCGAGGACCGCGGTCAGGACCGCACCCGACTGGGCGATGAAAGCCAGGTTGCCGGCTATCGGGTGAAGATGCGCGAAACTGGCGTTGAGACCGACGCCCGGCGACATGATCCCGAGGCAGTTCGGCCCGACGATCCGCAACAGATGGGGACGGGCGGCGGCGAGCATGGCATGGCTGAGTTCCCTGCCACGGTCCGATCCGCCTTCGACGAAACCGGCTGTGATCACCACCGCCGCCTTGCAGCCCAGCCGCCCCAACTCCGCTACCAGGCCGGGGACGGTCTCCGGCGGAGTCGCCAGCACCGACAGGTCGGGAACCTGCGGCAGACTGGCGAGATCCGGATAGGCGGCAAGGCCGGCTACGGATGGATGACGGGGATTGACAGGAAATATCGCCCCGGAGAATCCGCCGCCGAGCAGGTTGCTTGTCAGCACATTTCCCACCGAGCCGGGTCTGTCGCTGGCGCCGATCAGCGCAACGGTAGCAGGGGCGAAAAGATGGGTGAGATTTCTTACCGACATGGCATTTTCCGTTGCTCCTCGAAATAGGGTTCACCGGTCTGACGTAACCTGCGGGCCAAGTCACCTGCGGTGGTACGACAGGCTTTCTCACTGAAAGGGAAAATTCCTCCGGGATGCGGCTCAGGCCCTCCCCTCTCCTCCCTGGGGTTTGGCAGCGCCACCCTCCGGCGAGCCTGTCTCACGCTCCCGGAGTACCCTGCGCAGGATCTTGCCGGCGTTATTTTTCGGCAGATCCGCTGCAAAGGCGATCTCCCGCGGAGCGATCGCAGGTCCCAGCCGGCTGCGGGCAAAGGCGATCAACTCGAGGGCCAGCGCATCGTCGCCGATGTACCCGTCCTTGAGGGAAACATAGGCCTTGACCAGTTCCCCCGACAGGGAGTCGGGCTTGCCGATCACCCCGGCCTCGGCAATGGCAGGATGTTGCAGCAGGGTGCTCTCCACCTCGAAGGGGCTGACCATATGGCCCGCGGTTTTGATAACATCGTCGGCACGGCCCGTGAACCAGAAATACCCGTCGCCATCGCGCATGACCAGGTCGCCGGTGAGGTACCATCCGTCGGCAAAGCAGTGCCGGTACTGCTCCTGCCGATGCAGGTAGCCGCAGAACATCGACGGCCAGCCTGCCCGCAGCGCCAGTTCCCCGATGGCGGAGGTCCCAGCCTGCACCTCGACCCTTCCCTCTCCGCACCGTCTCACAACACCCGCCTCGATGCCCGGCAACGGCCTGCCCATCGATCCCGGACGAATATCCACAGCCGGATAGTTGGCGATCATGATGCCGCCGGTCTCGGTCTGCCACCAGGTGTCGTGAACAGGTACGCCAAGGGCCTCCACGCCCCAGAGCACCGCATCAGCGTGCAGCGGCTCCCCGACGCTGCAGACCAGGCGCAGGTTCTCCAGGTCGTATTCGCGTCGCGGGGCAGTGCCCAGTCGCATCAGTCTGCGGATCGCCGACGGCGAGGTGTACCAGACACCAACCCGCTGTTCCTCGAGAATTCTGAACCATCTCCGGGCATCGAACTCTCCGGCGTCGACGATGCTGGTCACCCCGCAGAGCAGCGGCGCCAGGATGCCGTAGGAAATACCGGTAACCCAGCCGGGATCTGCAGTGCACCAGAACATGTCCTGCGGATGGAGATCCAGCACGTACCGGCCGGTGCTGTAATGGATCAGCAGGGCCTCGTGGACATGCAGGGCGCCTTTCGGCATGCCGGTGGTGCCGCTGGTGAAATGAAGGAGAGCAAGGTCCCTGGGGTCGGTGGGCGGAATCGCGAAATCGGCCGATGCCTGGGCCATCAGCAATGACAGCGACCAGACCCCATCGGCTCGATGGTCCCGGGCATCGGTCAGCAGGATCTGCTGCAGGCCGGGAAGCCGCGGGCGAAGACCTTCGACCTTCTCCCGATAGAGGCGCTCTGTCGTGACGAGCACCCGGGCATTCCCGCTCTGCAGACGCTGCCATACCGCTTCCGGCCCAAAGGCAGCAAACAGCGGGCAGACAATATTGAGGTTCTTGAGGGTGCCGAGGGCTGCAATAAACAGTTCGGGAATCCTGCCAGTGAGACTGGCCACCGTTTCCCCCTTGCCGACAGCGAACTGTTGCAGAATCGAGGCAAAACGGTTGCTCTGCTCCTGCAGCAGCCTGTAGCTGAAATCGCGGGACGTGCCGTCCGGACTAAGCCAACGCAGCGCCGGCCGGTTGCCAAGAGGCCCGGCGGCGTGCCGGTCGACGGCCTGATAGGCCATGTTCATTGCATGCGGAACGGATGCTGCGGCGAGTTCCAGCCGCAGGGCCTCCCAGGAAAACCCGTCGCGGACCTGTTCATAGTGCAGCAGGTTGGGCTGAACGGCCAATGCGCCGGTATTTTTTCTGATCGAAGCCACCTGCATGGTCTTTTCTCCTGCAGATGAAATCAGGCGTGAACTATCGCCACCCCGGCGTTGGAGGGCAGACGGGGTTCAAGCTCGCCGCCTGCGTCGTGCACGGGCTGTCCGGGCGGCCGCCAGGACAGCCGTGGCCTGACAGTTTGCTGCGGCAAAGGCTGTTCTGCCTCAGGACAGCAGTAATCCTGACAACACCCTCTATCTTCAGGCTACTCTCTCAGAGGAGCGGATGCAATTTTTTCTTTTCGAGCTTTCCCCAAACTGCAACGTGAAATGCTTACTGCGGGGATCACCGGAAATGCTGCATGCTTCGGGGATTTCTTCAGGAAAACGGGGATGACAACGCCTAGGGAGGCGCCCTGAGGCGCGGCACCGGCAGACCTGCAATGCAGCAGGATCTGCCGGAACGAATACCTGGCGGATCAGTCCATCAGGACGAAGATCTTTTTGAGGGCTCCGCAGACCGGACATTTCTCGGGCGCGATGCCGACCTCGATATAGCCGCAGACTGGGCACAGGTAGAAATCACCGGTGTCGAGGTCGACGCCTTTCTGGACTGCTTGAAGGGCCTTCGAGTAGATCTCGGCGTGGACCCGCTCGGCGTCGACTGCAAATTTGAACATGGTCTTCGCCTTGTGCCCGTCGGCCTCGGCCAGATCCACCATCGGCGGATACATCTCGGTATACTCGTAAGTCTCGCCGTCGATGGCCGACTGCAGGTTCTCGGCGGTGGACTGGATCATGTCCAGCGCCTTGAGATGGCCTTCAGCATGAATCCGTTCGGCCTCGGCGGTGGTCCGGAACAATTTGGCAATATTGACGAAGCCGTCCTTTTCGGCCTTTTTGGCAAAAGCGCGATATTTCTGGTTGGCCTGACTTTCACCTGCAAACGCCTCTTTGAGATTTTCTTTCGTTGTCGCCATGGTTCCTCCTGGAGTGGTTGGGTGTTCGTTGCCTGCTGCCCGCCAACACAGCATGGGCATATACTACAGCGCCGGTGACCGGAGTTCAAGTCTGGTCGGGGCGAACCTGTCGAAAGCGGTTTTCGGCCTCAGATCTTGCCCAATCAATTCTCGATGCTTAGAAAAACTGCAGGGGTGCATACATATACGCCATTCCATCTGCAGGAATGCCGTGTGGTCTCAGGCATGTCGCATCGATACCCCAGCGAGATGGAGGTTCACCATGAAGACACTGCAACAGCCCGGGTCACGGCTGGCAGGCGCCGCCCTGCTCATCCTGCTTTTTACCTCGCCGGCATTGGCCAGCGGAGAGATCGATCAGCAGCTCTTTGAAGTCGTCAGCTATAACGAGCCGGCGGAAGTCTCCCGGCTGATAACGGAGGGGGCCAACCCGAATCATGTTGTCGCCGGCACCCCCATCATCACCATCGCCACCGTCAATGGCTCGCTTGATGCCATCAAGGCCCTGCTGGCCGGTGGAGCCGACCCCAACCTCAGGAACGACGCCGGCAAGACGCCGCTGATGTTCGCCGCCGAGGTCGGCGAAATCAACGTGGTGAAGGCACTGCTGAAAAACAAGGCTGACCCGAACATCAAGCAGGACAACTCGGGAGACACGGTCCTCCACAAGGCCCTCGCCTCCCTGCAGCCCCTGGAGATGATCACCGCTCTGCTCGATGGCGGTGCCGATCCCAACCTGGCTAACGACAGCGGGCTCACCCCGGTGGCAGCAGCGGAACTCCATACTGCTGCACCGGAGGTCATCGAACTGCTGACTGCCAGGAGCAAGGGCAAATAAGGCCTGGATTGCGCGCCGCATCCTGGGGGTCCAGCCCTCAGCGGAACACCGCCTCAACGCCCATTGCCCGTTTCCTGGCGAACTTCGGGAAAAGCCCGGGCCGCAGCCAGCGCAGCAGCCGATACAGCCATGCGGTTAGATGCAGGATCAGCAGCTGGTCAAGCAGACGATAGCCCCTGCGTGTTCGCAGGATAATACCGAGCAGCCATCGCAGGTGGCGACTTCGCAAGGTGAATGGCGCGTAGCTGGTGCGAATCCGATAGCGCGGCCGTAAACTTTTCGGATACCTCTCCTTGTAGACCTTCTTGGCCGTCTTCAGCCGCTGCCTGATCTCCTCGCTGAACGGCAGGAAATAGTATTCCCGCGCCAGGGCCAGCAGAGCAAAGGTATCGGCCATGAACTCCAGGTCGTTTTCAGGCAGGCCAAGTCCTGCGGCAAGCTCCTCCATGCGCTCGATTCTCGCCACAGCCTGCCTGCCATCGCTGAGGCATTCCTCTCCCGACTGACAGAGCAGCCCCAGCAGTTTACGCAGCGAATGGCTGATGAAGATGCTGTCCCAGTACACGGTCAAGAGCGGCGGGATGCGCACCCGCCGGAAATACAGCTGACGGCGGGCGACCTCCTCGATGTACAGCCCCTCGCGGATGGCCTCTTCAGACAGGCGCAGCAACTCGACGAGAGCTCCGGGGTCCGTGCAGCCGATATCCTGGGCCAAGGCGCAGACCGCCTCTTCGACTTTCAGCCCGTCACGGAATATGCTGACGATGACACGGGCATTGATCTCGTTCCAGATGCCTTCCGGCTCCAGAAAGCTCAACCGGCGAAACGGCAGCCAGCCGCCGGTCTGGCACCAGACGCTGATTCCGGCCATGTTTTCCGCCGTTTTCAGTTCCCTGGCAAACTGTTCATACTCGAAGCCGATGAAGGCCGGATACTCGCCGGCTCCTTCATACTCGCGGCGGGCCTGCAGTTCGATGATTTTCCTGCCGGGGTACCGGAAAAACTGCCGATTCAAGGGCAGATAGCGGAAAAAATCCGATTCGCCATGCTTCATCGAAAGAATGAAGAACGGGTTGTCGATCCCTTTCAATGCGCGGTCGAGGGTCCGTTCACGCCAGATGAAATCCCCAATCGGGTAGGCTCCCACCGTCCAGGTGCGCAAGATCATCTGGCGGCGGTGGCTTTCGAAGACCGGCAGCAGCGCCTGCAACAGCCGGTTGAGTTGCCCGGGCGTACGCACCAGCAATTGGCTGCGGAAGTCCCCTTCCACGTCCTGGCCGTCGCACTCGCCGATTCTGACGATCAACCCGCTGATTTCCGGGAAGCGCGCGAGCACCGTATCGACCTGGCGGACAACCAAATCCTCTGCCCGCTGCCAGCTCCCTCCCACCCACTGACGCAGCGCAGGGGTCAGCGACAGGATGTCCATGGTCAGATAGACCGCCAGGCCATGGCCTGTGCAGACGGCAAAGAGCTGCCGATACTCCTGCTGCAGCAGGGCGATCCTGGCGTTGAGCGATGACTCGATGAAATGGTCGGGGGCCAGGTGGGCGACATCGTCAAGACTTACTGCGTTGTAGCCGATACGGCTGACCCTGCAGCAGAATATAGCGAGATCCCTTGCAATTTCAGTGAACTGGCCCCGCATGATTTCAGGGTCGTCACTGAGATGCGTGAACGGGATTTTCGACCAGTTGATCCGCCTCTTCCGATACCCGCGGAAAAAGGGACCGATCGCGTCAATCAGGAAGATGTCCATGCCAATGTCATGCAGGAAATGCAGCTTGAGAGGACCAGCCCGACGCTGCCGGGAGCGTACACGTCAATAATCGTCAGGCATCGGCCGTCCAGGAATCGGCCCTGGGTAATTTTGACAAGCGGGGATTACCGACAGATGAGGATTTGATGAGGAATTCCTTAACCTGCAGGAATGAGCTGACAGGAAAGAACCGGCTAAGACCTGACGCCATGCAGCATGGCAACGTGCAATGCCGCATGGCAACGGCGAAATGGTTGCGGCAGGCGTAGAAGAGGCTGATCAAGGAACTATCCTGATGCATCCGGCGGCACAGAGGACATCAGCAGTGGAGAAGCCCGATCGCAGACATGTTACGATATGCCGCCCCTGCAGTCTGCGACCGGTCTAAAGCCACCTTGTCAACCGGCGTTCTGCAGCGCGAACTCCCAGTTGATCAGCTTTTCGAGCACGGCGTTGACGTAATCGGCCCGGCGATTCTGGTAATCCAGATAATAGGCGTGCTCCCACACATCGACGGTCAGCAGCGGCTTGAAACCCGCCGTCAGCGGTGTTTCGGCGTTACCGGTCTTCACCACCTTCAGGCCGTCACCATCCGACACCAGCCATGCCCAGCCGCTGCCGAACTGACCGGTGGCCGCGGCGGCCAGCTCCTTTTTGCAGGCATCTACGCTGCCGAAGGAGGCATCGATCCTGGTTTTCAGGGCTGCTGGGGGCTCTCCGCCGCCATTGGCCTTGAGGCTGTTCCAGTAGAAGGTATGGTTCCAGACCTGCGCGGCGTTATTGAAGATAGCGGCCTTCTCCTTAACCCCCGCCGTACCGGCCATGATCTTCTCAAGATGTGCATCGGCGAATTCCGTTCCGGCGATCAGCTTGTTCAGATTCGTCACATAGCCGCTGTGGTGTTTGCCGTAGTGAAAACCGATCGTCCTGGCGGTGATGACCGGCTCAAGGGCATTTTCCGGATACGGCAGCGGAGGCAGGACGTGGGGCGAGGCGGCCGCATGGAGCATCCCCGGAAAGCCTCCCAGGGCCAGCAGGGAGGCGGCGCCGGCGGAAGCCAGTAGGAAATCGCGGCGGTTCATGTTGACTGGCGTAAGCGGGTTGGCAATGGTGTGCATGAAGGCCTCCTTGGAGTGTGAGATAGGGACAACGGTATGACTGAACCTGACGCCGGTACATATCCGAAACCTGATGCATACGTCAAACGCTCGACATCCCCTGTCCCTGCCTGGCGGCGGCAAATGTGTAAAAAGTCATGACAGGTGGCCGGGCTAGGGGCGCTTGACGAGTTCATCCATGCCTGCCAGTGTATTGTAGCACTTTTTACAGTAGAACTATAACTCTTCTCAAAATTCGCACTCTGGCATGAACGATCCCTCCTTTTCTGCAG
>CAYYWK010000125.1:0-7562 GCA_964475345.1 uncultured Desulfobulbus sp. | reverse complement strand
ATTTTTAGCAGATATGTATAATATAATCAAATACTTACCATTTATTTCCGATTGTACTGAAGAGAATTGTGAAATACAGGCAGATATGTCTTCAGTAATATCGCAACAATTTGGAATTGCAAAAAATGTTCTGTGTCCAGCATGGTTGTACAACAGGTGTACAACTGAGGATTGTTGGACATCCAACCGAATGGGTTCGAGTAGTGCAAGTGCTCAATTATACTATGAAAGTTGGTGGGTTCGGGGCCGGAAATTGTACTGGTTCAATTCCTGGTCCCGGCACCAGCAAGATTTCAAGCACTTAGCGAGCATGCTCGCTAAGTGCTTTTTTCATTTCAAGATCTCATGCCCAACACCGTGGACGATATGTACGGCATGGTTGCGTTAGTCCACTCCCACCTGCGCTTTCCCTCGGTATCTTCTCTCACGCTTGCTGAGAGAAGACCCTGCCTAAATGGGTCGCTCGTATGACAATGTCTTCTCGTATCCCAATCGATATCACAGCGGGATCGCAGGCGACCGCCGGGTGGAAAACCGCGATGGGAAAGGGCGATACCATCTGACGCCACAGCGGTCGAAGCACTCTTCCGATCCACTTTGAAAGGGAAATTTGCAACAGCATATACGCTCTGGAAATCGTAAAAAGCAGCGCAGGCGACAGGTAAAAAAGAGATGGCGTTTGTTGCTCAGGACGCTCTCTTGAATACTGCAACATGCCAAATAATGAATATCGGGAATTCACCTGTTTGCTGTGCAGCAGGGATTAAACAATTCGATACGAAACTTTAACGGAAATATTCTTGCCAAAAGCAAAAATATTCGTCAGAAAGAGGAGACCGATTTGAGAAGTGGCAGATGGAACGTTTGGGCAGGACTGCAGAGAAGACCACATCGCAGTGCTGCGCAAATATCCAACTATTTATTGATGGCTGGATCAGGATTGAACATATGGTCAACAAGGAGAATGTGTATGTCCAAATCGAGAAATCCGGCAATCTGCCAACCCTGCCGGAAGTGCTGCTCAAGCTTCTCGATGCCTGCGACAATGAAGAAACTCCCCTGGCCGATATCGCAGCAATTATAAGCAAAGACCCCGCCCTCTGTTTCAAAGTTCTTCATCTTGTTAATTCCGCATATTACGGCCTGCGCACCACCTTTACCAGTGTCGAGCAGGCGGTTATCTTTCTGGGCACCAACCGGATCAAAAACGTCGTTCTTTCGACGAGTATCCATCAGGTTTTTGAACGCAAGAAATTCAGGGCCTCGAAGCGCTTCAAGATCGGGACATTCTGGTGGCATTCGCTGATGTGCGCCACCCTCTCGCGACGCATCGCCCAGAAGATTCAGTATTCCAATATCGACGAGGCGTATTTGTCCGGCCTCTTGTGCGACATCGGCCGCTTGATCCTCGTTTCGACATTTCCCAAGGAACACGATTCGTTTCTTTTTGAGATCGAGGATATCGATAACGAACTCTGGGCCGAGAAGCAGCTTTTCGGGACAACCCATTGTGAGGCCGGGGCGTGGCTTGTCCAGAAATGGAAACTGAACTCGATGATGGCCGATGCCATCCGCTACCATCATGAACCGCTGGACCGTGTTCAGGATGCCCTGCCGCTGGTTCAGATTGTCTTCATCGCCAACCTCCTCCAACGAAAAGTCGAGGGAATCGACGATCTCGAAAGCCGGGCGGGAGAACTCCTTTTCGGCCTGGATGCCGAGGCCCTGCAGGAAATAGCGCAAGGCTCGGTCGAGGAGGTTGTGACCATCGCCGACAATCTGAACATTGTCATCAAGCCGCCAGCGATCGCCGTGGCCAATGTCCCGAAGAACGAGGCGAAGGACGGGGATGTTCCTCTCTCCACTGAAAATGTCGTTGATGTCGTGCTGCGTTTCGGGGAGGAGGGATATGACGAGGAAGGCGGCCAGAACACGCTGATCTCCCGGATCAAGAATGTCGCGCTGTTGTCTGGCTTCCTGGAAAACCTCGTCCATGCCAGAGATACCGAGACGGTCCTCGCCGTGTTCGAGCAGGCGATGAGCGTGCTGTTCAATGTCAGCAAAGTGCTCTTTTTCCTGCCTGACAGAGAAGGCGTATTGTTGAAGGCCAGGGTCTCTGCGACGAATCATTTCAGCCAGCTCAGCCGGGACCTGGTCCTGCCGATACAGAAAAGTGCGAGTGCCATTGTCGCTTCCTACCTCAACGAGTCGATGGCCTTCCTGCATGAGCGCGGTCCGCATCGTGCCATTGCCGATGAGCAGATTGTCTCCGCCTTCGATTGTGCAACGCTGCTGCTGATGCCGATTGTCTTCAATAACCGGCCCGGTGGGATCATTCTTCTTGGGCTCCCCAAGGGACTCAGCTCCCTGCCGGGCAATGACAACAAGCTCATCAAGGTCCTCGCTCAGCAGGTGGGCATCTGTCTCGTGATGGAGGACATGCAGGCGAAAAAGGCGGAAGAGGTTGAAGCCGAAAGGATTGCCGCGGTGTCAATGACCGCGCGCAAATTCGCGCATGAAATCAACAACCCGCTGGGCATCATCACCAATTATCTGACAATGATGCGGCTGAAGCTAGATAAAGACAACAACATCCAGGAAGAGATCGGCATCATCAGCGAAGAGATCAATCGCATCTGCTCGATGGTGAACCAGATGGACCTGCTGTCCCAGTCAGTCTCTCACCGGAAGGAAGCGGTCGATGTCAATGCAACGATCGGCGAGATCGTGCAGATCGTCAAGGAGCCCTTTTTCAACAGTTCAAAAACGGTCATCGCCTTCAGTCCCGATAGCCATCTGCCGAAAATACTGACATCCAAGGACGCTCTCAAGCAGGTGCTCATCAACCTGATCAAGAACGCCTCCGAGGCCATGGGAAATGGCGGAACCGTCAATATCAGCACCAAGTTGTTGCCGCGAATGACCACCACCGGCGGGGAATCATTTTTCGACAGCATCGAGATTCTGGTGGAAGATAACGGCCCGGGCATGCCGGATTCGGTCATGCAGTCGCTCTATAAACCGTATACGACGACAAAGAAAAATGGTCACGCCGGCCTGGGTCTGTCGATTGTCCAGAAGATCGTCAAAAACCTCGGTGGCTCCATCTCATGCACCAGTACGACGGATGTCGGAACCTCTTTCTCGATAGTTCTCCCCGCCGCATCCGATGCATCCCGCATGGAGTCGGTAGAAAAATCCGGCAGCGCAAGGCGGTCTCCTTGACAGCTGTCCGTGAAGCATCGCAAAAACCGCCGCGACCCGGCAGCCGTTTCTGGCTAGGCGTCTCTGTCGGTAGGCGGCGATATCCATGGACCTGGTACTGTTGCGTTGAGCATGTTGATGTGCTGGATACTGGCGATTCCCGCTTTTTTCCTCTGCAGGTTGCGCGCCACCTCCGTGAGAACCAGTTCACGCCTGCCCCTGCCTGCAGCAACGCCACCGGCCGATGCGCCTTTTTCTCTCTTGATTTCGGGACGATGTCTCCTTCGTGGAAAATCCTTCATGATGACGCCATCTGGCAGATGTTACCGAAACGGCGGTGTCCATTGTTCCCAGCCTCCTCTATTTCCGGTAGCGAGCTGATATGATTTCCACGCCAAGAATCCTCTTAGTCGATGACGAAGAGCGCTTTGTTGTCAGTCTGCAGGAAATCCTTGGACACTACCATTACCAGTGCACAGCCTCCATGACCGGGGAAGAGGCGCTGCGTCTGCTCAGGAAAGGGGACTTCGATCTCGCCTTGCTCGATGTCAACCTTCCCGACATCTCGGGATGCGAAATCCTGCGAAGCCTCAACTCGGAGAGAATAGGCACGACTTGCGTCATGCTGACCGGAATCAGCACGGTCGAAGTAGCAGTTCAGGCAATGAAGAAAGGTGCCTATGACTTTCTCAGCAAACCCATCAATCACGAGCATCTGATCAGGACTATCGACAAGGCCTGCGAACACAACAGGCTCACCCGGGAACTGGCGGCAAGCGAGAGAAGGTTCCGGGTCCTGGTTGAGGCATCCTTTGAGGGGATTGTCATCCTCGAAAATGGCAAATTGATCGAAGCCAACAACCAGTTTTTCTCGATGTTCGGCTATTCACTGACAGAACTCTCGCCCATGCGGTTTCTCGACAAGATCCTGACCCCGCTGTCTTCGCTGAAACTTGAGGAATACATCGAGGCCGAAGCCTTTGGCTGCTTCGAATTGACCGGGATCAGGAAGGGCGGCAAGGAGTTCCCGCTGGAGGTCCATTCGCGCAGGATCAACTATTCAGGCAAGCCAGCTTTCGTCTGCACCCTCCGAGATCTGACGGAAAGGCTGAAAATGGAGGAGGAGAAAATCAGCCTGCAGCGAAAGCTTGCCAAGGCAAACAAGCTGAAAGCGCTGGGCTTGATGGCCGGCTCTGTTGCCCATGATCTGAATAACATTCTCTCCGGCGTGGTCAGTTATCCGGAACTGTTGCTCTCGCAGATGGAAAAATCGGACAGGTTCTACACAGAGATCGTGCGCATCCAGGAGGCGGGCAAGCGGGCCGCGGCGGTGGTCGCCGATCTCGTCCTCCTCGCCCGGGGTGGTGCAACCTCTTTTCGGATTGAAAGCATCAATGAGATAATATTGAGCCATCTCAACTCGATCGAACACCGCGAACGCCTGGCCAAGTACCCCGACGTACTGATCCAGACAAATCTTCAGCAGGGTCTGTGGAACACGTCCTGCTCGCATCTGCACATTCACAAGATTCTCCTGAATCTTATCGGAAATGCTCTCGAGGCGGCAAAGAGAAACGGCCTTATCCGGATATCGACGGAGAATTGCCAGTATACCCATCCCGAATCGCCGGATGGGAGTACCGGAAAAGGCAACTATGTCAAGATCAGCATCTGTGACAACGGCCCCGGTATATCCCAGGATGAGGCCGACCATATCTTCGATCCGTTTTACTCGACAAAAAAAACGGGGGGCAGTGGAACCGGCCTCGGTTTGTCCATTGTCTGGAATACCGTTCAGCAGCACAACGGCTGGATCGAGGTCAGGGACAACCAGCCGGGAGCAGTCTTCGAAGTGTACCTTCCTGCCATCACCGAGAGCGTCAGTATCCAGCAGAGCACCTTGGTGACGAACCCTCCGCGCGGCAATGGGGAAAAAATTCTTGTCATTGACGACTTGGCCGAACAGAACGAAACCATCTCGAAGTTGCTGAACTGTCTGGGGTATGCCACCAGTTCGGTGACGAGCGGCGAAGAAGGCGTGTCCTTTCTCGAGGCACAGGATGTCGACCTGGTGGTGCTGGACATGATCATGGAACCGGGGATGAACGGGCGCCAGACATACGAAAAAATACTGCAGGTGCGGCCGGGCCAGAAAGCCATAATGCTCAGCGGGTACTCGGAAAAAGAAGAGATTTTGAAAGCCAGGGAGTTAGGGATATCGCGCTTTCTGGAAAAACCGGTGACTCTCCCGGTCCTGGCCCTGGCGATCAGGCAGGCCTTGCACGGAGCGTGACCAGCTGCGCCAGCAGTACACTTCCAGTGAGTTGAAGATCTTGAGAGAAAAGAGAAGATACACGCGGATCACCGTCAATATTCCCGCTTCCCTGAGCATCCTGCAGCTTGAAGCGTTCCATGCCGGTTTCCTCCTCAATATCAGTATGGGAGGGTGCCTGCTCTCCACCGGCGAGAAGATGCCGGTGGGGGCGCAATGCCAGTTGGAGATTACCGTCGGAGAAGGGCTGGAGACGGAGATCCTGACCGTCACCGGCAGGATCGTCAGAAGCGACGGGATTGGCCTGGGCATCGAGTTCATCGGGATCGACAATGAACTGCACCAGCAGCTGCAGCGCCTCATCAGGCGATATGAATATGCGTAACCTTTCAGCCCGTGTTGGCGGTGCCTCCCAGGCTTCTCCCTTTCCTTGAACCGACTGTCCGCGGGAAATACTTGGTGACCTTCCCGGGAGGGCAGGTCATTTTCTGCAGACCTTCCATGTGATTGGCAGCACCCCCTTGAACATGATTCGGCACGAACATGCATGGCAGGGGGTCGCCACCAGTGCTCGCGCCGCCCGGCAGCTCGAATTCCAGAATGCTCCCTGCCCGGTGCGGGGCTGGAAGTGCCGCGTGCGACAGGTACATCCGCACCGCATGCCCGGTACCACCCTCTATTGCATTGGATAGCGGCATGATGTTTATGCTATCATCCAGTAGCAGGTATATTGAGAGAGTGCCTGCAATCGTTGGACAGATGCCTGGCAGGCCGCTGCACCTGTCCTGCAGCAACGAATCGCTCTGATCAACAAACGAGGGAAGCCATGACGGAACCTGAACCACAACCCGAGCCAGCAACCCAGGAGATAGTCCCTGCAAAACGACGATTCCGGTTTGGCCTGCCGCGGTTTTCCCGGCCGGCCATGCCGAACCTGGAAAATCTCCCGAAGATGCGTTCCTGGACGGCCCTGCTGATCGCCGGGATCGTCGGCCTGTCCGTCTTTCTCTGGTTCTTCTGCCGGATCGAGCCGGGACCGGACGAGATCGCGGTGCTGATCCGCAAGACCGGCCAGGACCTCGGGCCCGGGCAGGTGATCGCCCTCGAGAAGAACCAGAAGGGCATCCAGCTCGAGGTGCTGGCTGAGGGGCGCTATTTCAAGAACCCCTATACCTGGAGCTGGAAGATCCACAGGATACTGGACGTGCCGGCGGGCAGGCTGGGCGTGATGACCAGGCTCTACGGCGAGGAGCTGCCGCCGGGGCGGATCATCGCCGGCGACGGACAGCGAGGCATCATGCTCGAGATCCTGCGACCCGGCAAATACCGGATCAACCCCTACGCCTACCATGTCGCGCTGTTCGACGCGATCTCCATCAGCCCGGGCAGTGTCGGCGTGGTCACCTCGCTGACCGGCAGCGATGTGCTCAACAGCGGGCTGCCGGCAGGGGACCGCAACACCTTCATGGTCAAGGAGGGGATGAAGGGCGTGTCCGGTCGGCTGCTCGACCCCGGAACCCATTATCTCAACCCCTACGTGTATAACGTCGTCGAGGTCAACACCCAGAGCCAGCGCTTCGAAATGGCCGGCGACGACGTCATCAATTTCCTGACCCTGGACGGTTTCTCCGTCACCGTCGAAGGCACCGTCGAGTTCGGCATCGAGCGGGAGGAGGCGGCGTTTCTGACCCACCGGGTCGGCGACATGGACGACATCATCAAGAAGATCATCCTGCCGCGGGCGCGGGGCTTCAGCCGGATCGAGGGCAGCAAGCACCCGGCGGTCAACTTCATCGTCGGCGAGACCCGCCAGAAATTCCAGTCTGATCTCGAGAGCCACCTGCGGGCCCGCTCAAAAGGCTGGGGCGTCGATATCAAATCGGTGCTGGTGCGCAAGATCATCGTCCCGGACGAGATCGCCAGTATCAACCGCGACCGTGAACTGGCGGTGCAGGATGCGGCCAAGTACGAGCAGCAGATCATCCAGGCCAAGTCCAAGGCCGAGCTGACCAAGCAGGAGATGCTGGCCATTCAGAGCCGGGAGAAGGTCGAGGCCGACACCAAGCGCATTCGGGCGGTCATCGAC
>CAYYWK010000124.1:0-7569 GCA_964475345.1 uncultured Desulfobulbus sp. | reverse complement strand
ATACCCTGGCGACCAAGACCCACCTGGAACGAGGTGATCGGGTTTATATTGTGGGCCGTGTTCAACCACTCCGCCCCCCGGACTCGAGAGCGGTGGCCTTCGATGTTATCGCCCATGAGATCACCAGGGCCGACGGCGACGACACCACCCGGCAGCAGCAGGCAGCGGCACAGGCGGCGGAAAGGCAGCAGTTCAAAGCGAAGCTGGCCGGCAAGGTGGTGTGACCATGGCCAATCGAGATCGAGCAGTGAAATGGGAGGTAGCCAAAAGATGATGAAATTGACTCCAAAACAGGAATCCTTCTGCATGGCATACCTGGAGACAGGAAATGCCTCGGAGGCTTACAGACAAGCCTATTCTGCTGAAAAAATGACGCCGAAGACGGTGAACGAGACAGCATCAAAGCTGCTCGCCAGCCCCAAGGTTTCCGCAAGAGTCGAGGAATTGAAGGCGATGATCGTTGAGAAATTTGTCTGGAGCCGCCAAGACTCCCTGCAGGTACTCTCCGATATCGCCAGAACAGCAACGGAACCAGCCACAAGCCGGATTACCGCGGTGAAGGAATTGAATGCCATGCATGGGTACAACGCTCCATCGAAGGTCAAACATGAGTTCACTGACGAGCATGGCAACCCCATCACCGGAATCAATATCACGGTGACAGCGGTGGCGCCGGGGGAAGGTGTACAGTAGTAAGGTAAATTTGAGGTACATGCCAAATTGGTTAAGGTTCGGTATGGCTACCTTAAAATAATGCTGTTCCCCATCTACTATCAAACATTAGACAAAAATGATTTTTTTATTTTTGTGGGTCGACCGTCACCGGCGTATTAAATCCAGGAGGCTTTATGGCGAGAACCGAACACGTAAGCTGGTTGAGAATGGTTTCGGCGGTATTGCCGATGATCAGGCCTGAGATGCCGGTTCGAGCGACCGTCCCCATAACGACAAGATCCGCCTGTAGTTCCGCTGCCAGAGGCGCGATCACTTTTTTTGCAGATCCCTTGAGCAGATGAAAGCTTGGGGAAAGCTTCTTGTAGGCATTGTTACCGATACGACTACACAACGCCTCGCCAAGCCTATATAGTTTTTTTGGTGCATTAAGGCCTGTTTTTGTATATGAGCGGCGACGCTCTCATTCGAGATGTCGCCACGAGCCAACATGACCCTTTCGGCATAAGCATCCCAAGCATGGACAAGATGCAAGGAGGCTGCGTCAGATAGTGCGAGCGCAGAGGCCCGATCAAGAATTTCATTGTTGAATGCCTGCTCTGATGCGACTGATTGCAATGGATCGAAATCAACAGCCGCTAGAACACACTTGTAGTTTGGTTTTTCGGATGGTTTCATTAGCCATACCGGGCAAGGACATTTACGCAACAGATGCATATCCACGCTACCAAACAATCTTTTCATAACATTGGAATCTTCCACAGGCTTGATCACTAGGTCATATGCATTGCGCAGCACGGAGCGAATTACCTCAAGGAATATCTCTCCTGATAATACATCAATTTGAATTTTTAGGCGGTTCTGATACGGTCTGATCAAGGATTCCAACTTTTGCTTGTGGTATTTTACTGTGTCAGAAAGATAGGCAGCAGGAACTGGCGAGATCACCTCAATGACAGTCAGCATTGCCTGATCTTTTTCCGCCATAGACACAGCGTGTGCAATAGCGGATGTTTGACCTCCTGTCTCTTCAACAACAAAAAGAATGTTCTTGAATGGCGTCGTTTTCATAATAATGCCTTTGCTTGGCTGAAATAGATTAGGATCGTTGAAATATCCGTCAATGCCAGAGTGTGAGGTCCAGCAGCAATTCTCATGTCCAGCTTCAGCGTATGCAACGGTGGCGGAATGCGTAGACCAAAAATACAGCAGCACCAAGCGTCAGCATGGTGCTGGTCCCAATTGTAAGTTCCGCCACATCCCTTTGCCACGCCAAAGCCAAACAATCAGGCCCACTACAAGCCCACACACGGCGCCTAATAATATGGCCGCACCTACCTCACGAAATGTTCGTACGTACCATAATCCAGAGGTGGCATGCTTAAGGTCACTGTAACCGGCGCATCAGCCGCATGCCATTCATTGTTACCAGAAGCGATGCACCCATATCGGCCAACACGGCCAGCCAAAGATTGCCCATGCCAAGAAGAAGCGACAACAGGAAGATGGCTTTGATCGAAAGGGAGAAAACAATATTCTGTTTAATGATCGAGACCGTCTTGTGACTCAGTTTGATGAGATAACCCAGCTGGCCAAGATCATCGGTCATTAATGCCACATCCGCTGTTTCCAGCGCCACATCCGATCCGGCTACGCCCATGGCCACGCCTACTGTAGCTGAAGCCATCGCCGGGGCATCGTTAACGCCATCGCCAACCATAACAATCTTGCCGTAGTCATTGGCCATCTTTTTTACGGCTGAAACCTTATCCTCAGGCAGCAATTCACTGTAAAAAGTATCGAGATTCAGCTTCCTGGCAATTGCATCAGCTACACGGTTGTTGTCGCCGGTGAGCATGGCTATGTGATTCATTCCAGCTGCATGAAGTGTTTGTATCGCTTCCCGGCTGTTTTCCCGCAAGGTATCGGCTACGGCAATCATGCCGAGAATGAGGTTTTCTGTTCCCAGCAGCATGACCGTCTTGCCTTGCTGCTCGAGATCGGCCAGTGCTTTTCCATGTGCATTCAAATCATAACTGAGGTCTTCAAATAACCTGACATTACCGATGTATACCATTTTTCCATCGATCTCGGCCTGCGCCCCACGTCCCACCAATGCTTTGAAATGAACCGCAGTCTTTAAGCCAAGCCCTTTGGCACTTTCAACGATGGCTTGAGCCAGGGGATGCTCAGACCATTTTTCAATCCCCGCAGCCATTGCCAAAAAATCGGATTCAGAAATCCCATTGGCAACCACAATATCGGTAACAACCGGTTTGCCTTCGGTTAAGGTTCCGGTTTTATCAAAAGCGATGGCATCGATTGAGCCCATCACCTCTAAATAAGCACCGCCCTTAATGAGAATACCGCATCTGGAGGCATTGCCGATAGCCGAGACGATAGCTACCGGAGTGGATATAACCAGTGCACAAGGGCAGGAGATAACCAGCAACACCAAGCCATTATAAAACCATGGGGCGAAAGGCTGGTGGAAGAGCAGCCACGGCACTATCATGACTCCAGCGGCCAATACAAGGACAATCGGGGTATAGTACCTGGCGAATACATCGACAAACTGCTGCGAGGGGGCCTTCTGTGCCTGGGCTTCTTCTACGAGATGGGAGATCCTGGCCAGGGTCGAATTGTCGGCGCTCTTCGTGACGGTGATTTCCAGGGCACCGTGTTCGTTGACCGTCCCGGCATACACCATGTCGCCCGGTGTTTTTTCAACAGGGATCGATTCGCCGGTAATAGTAGCCTGATTGACCGCTGAAACCCCGTTTTGGACGATGCCATCCATGGCGATGCGTTCGCCGGGCTTGATAATTACGATATCGCCCACCACGATGTCCTCAACCGGCAAACGTCTTTCCTCGTCGCCCCTTCGCACCCAACCGACCGATGGGGCGAGTTCCATTAAAGACCGGATGGACCGGCGGGTTTTATCCATGGTATACACTTGCAAGGTGTTGCCGACGGAAAACAGAAAAGCAACCGCGGCACCTTCGCTCCATTCGCCTATGGCCGCTGCCCCGATTATGGCCACGGTCATCAGGAAATTCATGTCGAGCGAGAAGGAACGGAGGCTGTACAAACCACTTTTTGCCGCGTGAAACCCTCCCGTAATGGCCGTGAGAGCATACAGCCAGGTAACAATTCCTCCTGTCATCCCCGACCAATCAAAGATGGTCGCAATTGCAAACATTATTCCGGAGGCGACGGTGGCCAGGGTCCGGGCTTTTTTCCACCAGACGGTTTCCGGCAACGGCCGGCGAGCAGACCCATCCTTTGTTGCCCCATATCCCGCTTGTTTAACCGTTTGGATGAGAACGGACTCGGCAATGTTGTGCTCGACCGTCAACTTGCCGGCACCAAAGTTAACAACCGCCAACCGCACCCCGGGGAGAGCGCCAAGTCTTTTTTCCAGCTTTGCCGCACAATCACCACAGTCCATGCCGGAGATGCGAAAGACCGACTTCTGCAAACCTGCCCAGGTACTGGCAAGGTGTTCATCGGTATTCTTGCCATCCGTCATCGACGATTGTGCCGACGGAATCGGGATTTCACAGGCATCTCCTTTCTGTGAGTCAAGGAAATTGCCGATCCTGTTTATATCGAAAAGACCGTCAACAACTGCAGAGTCTTGACAACCGCGGCCTGCTGTCGTGGTGTTTTCACCGCTGCCTGCACAACAAGGCCTCTGGCAGAGCTGCCCTTCCAATCCTTCTGCAGGTTTGATCAAGTGTGCTGTTTTCATTTACTTATGTTGAATATGCTCAATCCCCTGCGCCAAAAGCAGAGATATATGGATATCATCAAGAGAATACCAGACCATTTTGCCCTCCTTGCGGTATTTCACCAGTCGCGCCCCACGCAACAGACGGAGCTGATGCGACACCGCCGATTGACCCATGGCAACGATAGCGGAAATGTCACATACGCAAAGTTCCCTTCTGGAGAGGGCATGCAAAATCTTAACCCTCGTGGGATCTCCTAAAATTTTAAACGTTTCGGCAATCTGTCTGGCGTCTTCGTCAAGAAGCATTTCGGCTTTTGCCAAGCAGACGATCTGGTCATGCTCGCACAGCTCTTCGCAAACTTCTGTGTCATATTGCAGTCGTATCATGTAATATCACCAATATATGTTCATTTGTTCATACGATATAATATGTATCACATTGTGTCAATGGCTTTGTCTGTTTAACCCAAAAACTACCGTGGAACAGGGTATTGGATTGAGAGAAAGCAAATACAGAGACTCATTGCAACTTGCTTCTCAATGCGACTGGTGTAATTTGTATTTACGATTAACTTTCGAAAGTTTTCATAGAAGAATATACCCGACCATTTCCCGAGACGATCAAGAATAGAAATTCATGATTTCCATCAACAGCATAGTCTTCTTTATTGGCATCCTGCTCCTTATCGGCATCGCTTCGAGCAAGTTTTCGGCGCGAATCGGCATGCCCGTACTCGTCCTTTTCCTCGGAGTCGGAATGCTGGCTGGGTCGGAGGGGGTGGGGGGCATCGCCTTCGAAGACTACAGACTTGCAAACAGCATCGGCAGCGTTGCCCTTGCCTTGATCCTGTTCGATGGCGGCCTTCGAACGTCATTGGATTCGGTCCGCTCTACCTGGAAGCCCGCACTCTCGCTCTCGACCATAGGAGTACTGCTCACCTCCGTGTTGACAGGCTTCGCCGCTGCCTGGGTATTGGATGTGCCGCTGCTCCACGGCATGCTTCTCGGCAGCATCGTGGGTTCCACCGACGCGGCGGCGGTTTTTTCGATACTCCGCACAAGTGGTCTGAAACTGCCCGCACGATTGACCGCCACACTCGAAGTGGAAAGCGGATCGAACGATCCCATGGCTATCTTTCTTACCGTCGGCCTTATCGGGGTGATCATGGGAACTGCCGATTCAGTTGCCGGCATCACCTTATTGTTTGCCCTTCAGTTCGGAGTCGGAACTGGTGTAGGAATCGGCATTGGATATGTCGCCGCCTGGCTGGTCAATCGGATCAACCTCGACTATCCGGGCCTGTACCCGATCCTTGCCTTATCCCTCGGCCTGCTCTCCTTTGGATTAGCTGCAGTTCTCGGGGGAAGTGGATTCCTTGCCATTTACCTGTCCGGCATTGTTCTCGGCAACAGCTCTATCGTGTTCCGGAATGGGATTTTCCTTTTTCACGACGCCGGCGCCTGGCTTGGCCAGATCGTCCTGTTTATCATGCTGGGCTTACTCAGTTTTCCCAGCCGCTTGGTCGG
Organism: uncultured Desulfobulbus sp.; assembly: GCA_964475345.1. GTDB lineage: Bacteria > Desulfobacterota > Desulfobulbia > Desulfobulbales > Desulfocapsaceae > Desulfoprunum. The sequence continues at coordinate 1,631 of CAYYWK010000124.1, read as the reverse complement.
GGTTTCCGGCGAAGGTCTGCTGATAGCCTTGGTGTTAATCTTCGTGGCTCGGCCTCTCGCGGTACTGATTTCAGTTTTTCCTTTCCATTTTCGCCTGCGGGAACTTGTGTTTCTCGGGTGGGTTGGATTGAAAGGGGCTGTACCAATCACCCTGGCAACTTTTCCTCTCCTGGCTGGTATGGAGGGCAGCAGTCTGCTCTTTAACGTGGTTTTTTTTGTCGTGCTTGTGTCTGCGGTGACTCAGGGATGGTCGCTGCCGTTGGTCGCCCGTTGGTTGAAATTGGGAAAAACTTCAGATCCGGTATCCCCAGTCACTTTGGAAATCATCGCCTTGCGGCATGTGGACGGCGAGATCGTGGAATATGTAGTGACCCCCTTATCGAAAGTGGCAGGTCAGGTCTTGCGAGACGTGGCTTTCCCGTACAATGTCCTTGTCACCCTTGTAGTCCGGCGGAATGACGTTATTATACCCAGAGGAAGCACTTCCCTCCAGCCCGGCGACCATGTCTTCATCGCCATGCGGACCCGCTTAAAGCCGCTGCTTACATGTCTTTTTGACTCATGTTCGGTTGTGCCGCCGTTATCAGCAGGGATGCAGTTTGACTTCCGCGCGGATCTAACTGTTGCGCAATTGTTCTGGTTTTTTGGTTTATCGGGACCGGGAGTCATAGAACACCATTCGATCGGTTCCCTGCTTGAGGTGAGTGATTCAAAGAACCGCATGAGGCTGGGTCCGTTTGTTGTCACGGCAGGAGAGAAACCTGATAAAGTGACCCTGACTTATGAAGGTAATGCTGATATTGATCAGCAATCCAGCAAGGAGCGTGGAGGAGAACCCTGATGAGAATGACGGCATTCATACGCGACCTGTGTCGAGAAAAAACGGGTTTTTTAGAGACAAACAGGACAGGCGCCCAGTGCGGTGAGATTCGAGCAAACCGGTATGGAGTGAGGTGAGATGTGAGACAGTTCAAAAATATTCTTTACGTCAATGAAACAACCGTAGAGCAGGAATCGGCCCTTTCGCGTGCAGTCTCTCTGGCGGAAAATAATACTGCAAACTTGACTGTTGTTGACGTGATTCCGGTGGTTACTGCAGGCATTGGGCTACCCCCTGGAGGGCCGATATCATCTGAGTTGCAGGCTATTATAGAATCTGAACACCTCAGCAGGCTTGAGGCGCTGGTGGATCCTTTCAGAAAAAAGCTGGATATCCGCCTTGAGGTACTTGTCGGCAAAACCTTTCTTGAAATCATCAGGGCAGTTTTAAGAGACACCTATGATCTGGTGATTAAACCGGCAGAAGACCTGGTTTTAATGAAAAATCTTTTCGGAAGCAACGACATGCACTTGCTGCGGAAATGCCCCTGCCCGGTATGGCTGCTGAATAGAACGGAGAAATCAAGCTATAAAAGTGTCATGGCTGCAATAGATTTTGACCCGTTCGACCCTCTGAATTCACATTTGGACCTCAATCTTGAAATACTTCAGTTATCAAGTTTACTCGCATTATCAGATGGTACCACCCTCCATATAGTCCATGCCTGGGATGCTTTCGCCCATTCAACCATGATGTCGAGAGCCGGTACTTCGGAAAGGAGTATGATCGACTATGTGGAAAATGAACGCAG
>CAYYWK010000123.1:0-7701 GCA_964475345.1 uncultured Desulfobulbus sp. | reverse complement strand
CAGTGAAAAGGTCGCACCGCCGAGGACCTGTTTGGCGGCAAAGCCCAGCGACGGGTCGGAGCGGACGATGACGAAATAGAGGGCGCCAAGGCCGATGAATGCTCCTGCCAGCACGCTCAGCATCAGCATCGGGACGAGCGGCAGGCGGGCTTTGGCCACGCCGACCGTCTCGACCCGGGAGGCAATCTCCCTGGGGGAGAAGGCGTCGAAACCGAAAATCTCAGACATGATCACACTCCCGCGAATACCCCGACGGGCGGCACGCACCAGTCGATTGTACGCCGCAGACGGTCACGGCGCGGCCTGATTGCTCCATAACAATAGCAACCCGGCAGTTCGCTTGTCAATCCGGCCGCTGTCATGCGGCCTCAGGCACGGTCATGGTTGAATGACATACGAAATCGGCGCTGCCCTTGCGCAGGAAAAGGGCTTGGGAAAGAGTACTGGAACATGTTGTGGAACGCTAGGAGTCAGAAACAGATAAGCTGTTTTGATAGTTTTCCGTACTACCAGATCAATAGACAGCAGGTGCGACTTTCGTTGGCTTTTCGGGTGGGTGGGATACTGGCCTGAAGTCCACCCCGGAACATGCCAGACCCCATCCGCGGACATCCGCAAACGGCCTGGAAAGACCTCTTCTCATGCGCCCTCCCCAACCGGGACGTTTCAGTCCTCCGGCATGAACAGCAGGTCTTTCCAGGAACGGGAAAACCAGCACCGGCTGAGCGACCGATGAACCGGCGCTGGGTGAAGATCGATACAACTCGATTCCGGTCTGAACCAAGGCCACCTGGAAAAAGAAGCCTATCTTGCCGCCGACGCGGTAGCTATTGAAATTTGACACCTTTGAAACAGCCCTTCTTATCGGCTTGCGATATCCCCTCTAAAGAGTTCCGACAGTATATCCGGCCAACCAGGGGAGCGCCCACAGGGCAGACAGCAATAGACGCCCCCCTGTCGCAGCTTCACACACTTCCCAGAGCGCCGGAGCCGATCAGAAGTACTGCAAACCCTGTCGCCAATGCCAACGCCAGACTTTGCATAGTCCCACCCTCCTGTGCTTTAATAGTGCATATCTTCACACGACCCGTGCCGGCGATATTCCGGATACGTCCCAGCACCGCTTCCTGGCGGGATTTTTCCGGAGTTCTCGCAAAATTCTCATGTGCTCGTTCTGCATGAATGAATAGTTGCATGGTTGCAGCGTTCGTGTCGATACTCAGAATTGAGTATTTTGCACCTCGACTGGAGGAAAATATGCGGAAATACCTGCAGGCGTATCAGGAACTTTTCCAGTGCGATATCGTTCCCGATGACAATGTCAGGCGCTTCGTCGACGCGCACCTCGTCATCGACCAGTACCTCCCCGATGCAGCGGCATTTTTCTACGTTGTCAAATATCCCGACGGGAAATACAATTTCCTCGGCAAGCAGCAGGAACACGTCTCCGGCTATGGCAACGACGAGTTCAAGGCGGGCGGGGTGGAAATGTTCCTGCAGAGCATCGACCCCGAACACATCGACTTCATCCTGCAGGGGGTCTACCCCGACATCCTCGGCTTCGTATCGACCCTGGCGGACGACGAAACCAAGAAAAAGGTGTTGATCCAGTACAATTATCGATTCAAAAGAAAGGACGGCCAGTTCATCAACCTGCTCGAGCATGTCCACATCCTGGAACTGGACAGCGCAGGGCGGCCGGCGATCGTGCTGGGCAACGTGATCATGCTCCAGCATACCGATCCGACGCCGGTCCGTCTGACAATCAAGCAGCTGAACAGTGCAGGCATTTCCGAGACGGTGCTGAACAAGGTTTACAGTCCCCTGCAGACCACACAGCACGTTTCGGAAAGGGAGATGGAAATTCTCCGGCATCTCGCCGCCGGCAAAACCAGCAGGGAGATCGGCAGGCAGCTGTTCATCAGTCCGCACACGGTCGACACCCATCGGCGGCACCTGCTGAAAAAGACCGGATCGAGTTCGGTGGTGGAACTGACCAGGATCGCCTTCCGCAACAACCTTCTCTAACTACCGGACAATGCGCCTCTCCCTTCTGCTGCTCATACTCTGCATGCTGCTCTTGTCCTGCAGCGGCGATGGCCGGGAATTCCTCGACGACCGTGCCGGACTACTCGACCAGCCCTCGCGGGAACGCCTCATCGCCTATCACCGCGCACTGCTGGAAGATTTCAACATCCACTGCAGGCTTGTCGTCCTTAAAGAAGCCAGTACCGACATCAACAGGGAAACTGCCGAACTGTTCGGCGATCTCGGCAGGAAGACCGGTTCGGCGCGGGGCCTGCTGTTTGTTGTCGACCCAGTCGGCAGGCAGGTGCGCATCGAAGTCGGCTACGACCTGGAGGGCATCTTCCCTGACATCTTCATCGGCTATCTCGAACGCGAGCAGATGCTCCCGTTCTTCGCATTGAACAGGATCGGCGCCGGCATAGAGGCCACGGAGGAGTTGCTGGCAGCCCGGGTGCAGCGTTCCAAGGCCGGTCAGCCGTTCGATCCGGTCATCGAAATCGGCAGGACTTCCCGGTTTTCGGGCGGAGGAGGAGCAAGGACTCCGATCGCCATCGGAGATGGGACGCTTGCCAAGAACGCCGCATCTGCCCCTGACGCCTGGCGGCCCGGCAAGACCCCGGAAGAAAGCCTGGCGGTGTACATCCGCTTGCTGCGACAGAAGATCAAGGATCCCGATCTCGCGCTGTACACCCCGGCAACCAGAAAATTCCTGGCCCGGTGGGTGGTCACCGATGCCCAGCAGGATAACGAACTGCACATCCTCGAGGGAGCGAAGATCGACAGGGTCGTTATCGCCGGCAACCTCGCGGCAATCCGCTTCCCGATCCAGGAAAGGATGCTGCCCCCGTACTTCCTCGAACGCACGGAAGTCGGCTGGGCGTTTGACTTCTCCGGAATGAGTGCATACATTCAGATGAATGCACGGAACATGTGGCATTTTGTGAAGCAGGATCACCCGTACATGTTCGCCTTCTCAGACTGGCGATTCGATGCCAACGGGTATCCGCAATCGACACAGTAGGCGAAGCACGAACCCTGCAGGTTGAATCTTCAGGTGCCGCCTGCCGGACCTGATTGGGCGACACTCAATTGAAGGGTACTCCGATGACACAGCTGGCACTGGTTGCCCGCGATCCGGCAAGCCGGGGACGCTACTTGTGCGGGAGAACACTCCCCGTTCAGTACATGGCTGATTTCAGCATCCTTGGCTTTCTTGTCGACCGATATCCCGAAGCCTGCTGTATCCTCCGCAAGGCTGGTTATGCGTTAGAGATCCACAGCGACGGGACTGAGATCACCATCGCTTCCCGGCAGGAGATCGTCGCAGTCCACAGCCTGCTGGCCGAACACCGCATCCACTGCGAATTCGCCGACGTGGCCGACACCATCTACCAGGCCTGATGACCTGCAGGCTGCCCGGGTGGCAGCCGTTTACCGGGCACTGCGACACAAAAAACCTCCGTGCGGGGATTTCCCCTCGCGGTTTTCACGGCAGGTGAATGCCGGAGACCGACCGGCTCCCGAGCGGCTCCAAAGATTGCTTATCTTTTATCCGCTTTCCATTGTATGGTAAAGCAGATCAGTCCTTTCAGCGGAGCAGACGCGTGAATAGAAGAAGGGTAGTTCATCAGTGGAAAGAATGGATCCTTGAATACGTCGAAGAAAACAGGTATGAGCTGACGCACAGGCACAGCCGCTCATCCCAGACTGTAACCGCAAAGAATGCCATGGAGGCGGAAAACCTGTGCCGGCAGATCATCGACAGGCTCAAGAATGAATTGTCGGAAACGCCCTGACTCGATACTTCCGTTCCTGTCATCTCCACGATTGTGAAGGAACAGAGCCGTTTTTCCGGAAACAGCCTTCGAAAAAACTGCCGGTACGGCACATGCGAAGGCCGGCAGCGCGGACGCCCTTGCTCAGCGTCCTGAAACACCCACCCCATACCATAAGGAATACCATTGGCACGAAATAACTTCTCATTTGAAAAGCGTCAGAAGGAACTGGAAAGAAAGAAGAAGAAAGAAGAAAAGCAGAAGCGCAAACTGGAGAGGAACAAGACGCCGGGGGCTGACGATGCGGATCAGGATCCCGAAAAAACCGAACCGGAGTGATGCGCAGCCGATTCCCGCCAACTTCGATTCGTAGTCGCCATCTGACGTGGGCCACAGAAAACAGGGGCACCTGACGCTGCATATGGAGCGAGGGAAGATAAGGATCGTCCGGCACCAATGCTGCGGGAATTGCCCTTCCGCAGTGATGGTGCCTCCCCTGCAGGGGAACTAAACCGTCAGCCAGGAAGACTGTCGGTACTATTTCCAAAGAAACCGGGACATCAGCTTTCGTCCCTCTTGTCCGGCCACAACGTAGCGCAACTCATCGCGGGAGCAGGAGACAATCATGGCACTATTCTTCAAAGGTGGATTCGTGCGGCACAATCAGAGGGCGGAATGGGGAATCGGCACCATCCAGTCCGTCGACAAGTACGGGATCATCAAGGTCATCTTCCAGGGAACGCATGAACTGTCCATTGCCAAGGCCGCAAAATACCTCGTCAAGGTGGACGAGAACGGCAACAGGATCGACTAGTTTTTGACCGGGATCTTCAAGAGAGTGGTGCAACCGCCGTCATTGGCGGATAGAGTCAATTCAGATAATAGGTGGATTTTGCAGACAGTCGTCAAAAAATGGTTCCGCGATACGGATACGGGGTTTCTCGAAAACAACGGCGGGCCGGAAATAAAAGTGTGCAAGGCCGATCTCGTCGGTTGCCAATTCCTGAAAGTCGGGGTGACGGTCGAATTCGAGTGTCACATTGAAAAACAGGCATTGGTCGCCAAAAAAGTCAGGCTCGCCAAGCAGAAAGATTCCGACGGGAAAAAAGGGAGCAGCAAGAACAGCAAACCCTTCCGCTTCGGGGTGATGACGTAAGGGTCGCCGCCCTGAGGCACCAGCCTGCCCAGGATTGCGCACAGGTCCGCCGCACCTTCTGTATCCCCATATTCTCAAGTATCTAACCCATATGCAGCCCACGTCTCCCGTCAATGACCTGCAGACTCTTCTGGCCGCAATGGACCCCGTGCTCAATGACGGCCTCTACGTTTTTGCTCGTGTTCCCGCCGGCAGGTCTCTGCCGGCTGATGTCGTCGTTTCTTCGATCAGGGAGGCCGAGGGGCTTTCCGTCGTCGTGGATGCCCGGGTGGCCGAAGATGAGGGGTTGCAGGCCCATTTCCCCTGTGCCTGGATTACCCTCAACGTGCACTCCGACCTTGCCGCCGTCGGACTCACCGCAGCCTTCGCGACAGCACTGGCCAGTGCCGGCATCGGTTGCAACGTGGTGGCGGGAAGCAGCCACGATCACCTGTTCGTCCCCCATTCCATGGCGCAGCAAGCCATGGCGGTGCTGCGCGGGCTCCAGCAGGCGGCCTGTTGCCAGATGCGGTATCCCCCTGGTGCCTGAGCAGAACCGCGACTTCAACCGATCGTTCCTGGTGCACCCAGGCGGCAATGACTGGTGGCAATGAGAGAATGTCGCGTCTTCGGTACGGCTCATCGTTGGGGGAGAGAACCAGTTCCCTCCCCTTGACCCGTCCTTCCCTTCTACCTATACTTGAAACAGTATCAGCGCCAAATCCCCGTATCCCGTCACATCCGCAGGAGGACCCATGAAACCGATGCACTGCCCGGACTGCGGCTCGCAGCGTTTCTACATCAAGGCCCCCGACGACCCCTTCACGATCTTCGAGTTCGACATCCGGGACGGCCGGATCGTCGCCGATGACACGAGCAACGAATCCGCGATGCCGCCGGTGACCGGCGCAACGGAGACCTACTGTGACCGCTGTGCCTGGCATGACAGATTCAGAGTCCTGCAAGGCTGATGCGATGGCAGCGGACCGCCCCCATGGAGAACAGTATGACAGACAACGCAGGACCACTCGGCCCCGACGGTCGACCGCAGCCTTCCGCCTACCTGTCTTTCCGGCCCTACCCCCTGCAGGCGGGGCACAGGATTTATATCGAAAGCGGTCCCCGCCACGGCGACTGGGAGGTGATCGCCGTCAGTGAGCGGAAAGTCCGGCTCCGGTGCCCGTTTTCCGGCAAGGAGGTGGAATGGGACCGCTTCTGCTACCTGGCGGAAGAATGCCTCGGCCAATGGCCCCACGGCGACAGGTAGGTCGGCCTCTGCCTGCTCTTTGACCGCTTCCCCTCAGCACCATCAACCCGTTGATTCCCCTCAATTCCCTTTTCCTCCAACAGCTGCATCCGCGTTCCGCCCGGACCTGTGCATTCCTTTCAGGTGATGAGAAGGGAGCGATCGCCCCTTTCCTCTTGCGGAATACGCCCGCGCCCTGTTAGGCTTATGCAGAGGTAATCAGCTGAGCGGCGAAATCCTTCATCGTCACGCCGCCCTGAACACCTGGCGTTATGAAAGCCGGCCGTCAGGCAGCCGGAAACAGTTCGACAGTTCATGACCGCGTAATCAGTCCTGTTCGTGAGCAACCGCAAGCCGCAGAAAGGAGGATATACATGATCCAGATTGTCGACCACGTGGGGGAGAGATATCTGTGTCCGGTCACGCAGAAAACGGAAACCGTCCTCATCCAGAAGACAACAATCCGGCCAAAAATGCCGGAAATCGAAAAAGGCAGCGCCTGGATCGTCACGAAGGACCTCCAGTACTGCTCCGGCCTCGACAGCTGCGGCGTCATGCACAACCACGCGAGCGGCCTGGCCTTCCAATGGGAAATCTGTCCATTCAAGGCGACCCTCTAGTCTCCGCATCCCTATGGGATCTGCCGCCTGCCGTCCGGTTGTCCGCAGCCATCGGCCACTGCCGACGAGGGCACACACTCTGGCAGAAACCGGGCCAGACAGCGGCCGACCCATTCTGCTTCTGGTCGCCCATGGTCCTGCGGTCCTTCATGACGCCTAAACCGCAAATCGCCTGATGGAAGAGCCAAGCGACATACTCATCCGATTGCTGGCATCCTTTGCCATTGGCTTGCTGGTCGGGATAGAGCGCGGCTGGAGCGACCGTGAGGAAGTCGACGGCAACCGCATCGCCGGCATCCGCACCTTCTGCCTGATCGGCCTACTCGGCGGCGTAACCGCCCTGCTCTCCCATCAGGCCAGCCACTGGTTCCTCGTCGCCGGCCTTCTTGCCGTCTCAGCGCTCAGCATCACCGCCCATATCCTCGACGTGCAGGAAGACAACGACGTGGGGACCACCACCGCCTTCACGATGATCCTCACCTTCGTTCTGGCGGCATGGGCGGCATACGGACGGATCATCCCCGCCATGGCCGTCACCGTGGTCGTCATCACGCTGCTCGGGCACAAGCCTGACCTGCACCTCATGCTCAGGAAAATTACTCCTCGGGACTTCTTTTCCGGGGCGAAACTGCTGATCATCTCCCTGGTCATCCTGCCCTTGCTGCCCGACCAGGGTTTCGGCCCGTGGAAGGCACTGAACCCTTACTGGATATGGCTGATGGTCGTCTTGATTTCCGCCATTTCCTTCCTGGGGTATATGGTCATCCAGGCCGTCGGCGAAAGGAAGGGAACGGTGGTGACGGCAATCGCCGGGGCGCTGGTCTCCTCGACGGCGGTCACCATCAACCTGGCCCAGGTCGCCACAAACCAGCAGGCCAACCTGCGCTTCTCCGGCGG
>CAYYWK010000122.1:0-7758 GCA_964475345.1 uncultured Desulfobulbus sp. | reverse complement strand
CTTGCGCAGGTCCGCGGAAAGAATGCTATATATCGTTTTCACGATGATTCATCAACAGTTCATTGAAGGCAAGGGACAAGGGCTGCAGCGGAAGTTCGCCTGGCATTCCAGGCGCATTTCTCTTGTCCTCTTGTGACGCTACCGGTATAATTGCAGATTTTACTGGTTTGGCAACCTGCCGGACAGGCCGCCGGCGCACTGACGAGTCAAGAGCCTGTTCGGGCAACAAACAGGCATATTCAGGGAAGGAGAGACACAGCACATGAAGGTACTGATCAGCGACAATCTTTCGCCGGCGGGGGTGAAAATACTGGAAGAGGCCGGGCTTGAGGTGGACAGCATCCCGGGTCTGAAGCCCGAGGAACTGAAGAAGATCATCGGCAATTACGAAGGCCTGGTGATCCGCAGCGCAACCAAGGTCACCGCGGACCTGCTCGAGGCAGCGCACAGGCTGAAGGTCGTCGGTCGTGCCGGTATTGGCCTTGACAATGTCGACATCCCGGCTGCCAGCCAGAAAGGAATCGTCGTCATGAACGCGCCGGATGGCAACGCCACCACGGCGGCGGAGCATGCCATCGCGATGATGATGTCCCTTTCCCGCAATATTCCCCAGGCTACGGCCTCGATGAAGGAGGGGAAATGGGAGAAGAAAAGTTTCATGGGCCGGGAACTGACCGGAAAGACCCTCGGCATTGTCGGTATCGGCCGGATCGGCGGGATTGCCGCCAGTCGGGCGCAGGGCCTGAAGATGAAGACCATCGCCTATGACCCGCACATGCCGAAGGAAATGGCCGAAAAGATCGGTGTCGAACTTGTCGATCTGATGGAACTGGCCCGTCGTGCCGATTTCGTCACCGTGCACGTGCCGCTGACCAAGGAGACCAGGGCCCTGCTCTCCACCGAATTCTTCAAGACCATGAAGAAGGAGGCGATGTTCATCGACTGCGCCCGGGGCGGCGTCTGTGACGAGCAGGCCCTGTACGAGGCGCTGGTGGCGGAAGAGATCGGCGGTGCGGCGCTGGATGTGTTCGCCGTCGAGCCGACGACCCTGGAGAACTGCCCGCTGCTCGGCCTGAAGAACTTCATCTGCACTCCCCACCTCGGCGCTTCGACTTGCGAGGCCCAGGAAAACGTCGCCCTGATCATCGCCGAACAGGTCGCCGACTATCTGCTTCGCGGCTCGGTGACCAACGCAGTCAACGTGCCATCGGTCAGTGCCGATGTCCTGGCCCAAGTCGGCCCGTATATCGTCCTTGGCGAGATGCTTGGTTCGCTGCACATGCAGATGGCCAAGGGGGGCGTGCAGTCGATCAATATCGAATACAGTGGCGAACTGGCCGAACTCAACACCGCGCCAGTCACCGTGGCTTTCCTCAAGGGGCTGTTCACCCCGATCCTTCAGGATGCGGTGAACTACGTCAACGCCCCGGTGATCGCCAAGGATCGCGGGATCAGGGTTGTCGAGTCGAAATCTGAAAAATCCCATGATTTCAATAATGTTTTGTCGGTCAAGGTCGTTACAACTGAGGGTGAGAATATCCTGGTCGGTACGGTCTTCGGCAAAAACGAGCCGCGGCTGGTCCGGCTCAATTCATTCCGGCTCGAGGCGCTGCCGGCCGGGCCGATGCTGCTTGTCTACAACAAGGACGTGCCAGGAGTGATCGGAGCCCTCGGCACCACCCTCGGCAATGCCGGAGTCAATATCTCCCGAATGACGGTTGGTCGGGAAGAGGCGAGCAATCAGAACATCATCTTCCTCAGTACAGATGAGCTGATTTCCAGGGAACTGCTTGCCAAGGTCCGCCAGCTGGGGAACATTGATGACGCGGTGGTTCTTGAGTTGAACCGGATATGAGTATAGACGGTCGTTCAGACGAGGAGGTCGGAAGCATGGAAGAACAGGCGAATGGGAAAAAAGGGATGACGGACGATTGCCAGTGCGGTGAAGGGGAAGTGCCGGACAGGCATGGGAGATGTGTCATGCCGGAGGTCACCTTTCCCGCCTTCGTCCTGTCCTTGAATACCTCAGTCCTCTATCATCTGGGTGAGATTGCCGATCCAGCGACCGGCAGGAAGGAACAGGATTTCGACCTGGCCAGGCACGGCATCGACACCCTGGTTCTCCTTGAACAGAAGACCAAGGGAAACCTCGAGAAAGACGAAGAAGAACTGCTGAAGAACATCATCTATGATGTGAAACTGCGGTTCGTCAAGGCCGTCAAGAAATAGCGCGACAACGGCGGAAGAGCAGCTCCGGCAGGGCGGTCCTGACAGCAGATGGAAACCAGTCATCCCCAGTATCTCGAGCTTGCTGCGCCTGCCAAAATCAACCTTTTCCTTCGCGTCCTGAAAAAGCGTCCGGATGGTTACCACCAGCTCGAAACCTGGATGCAGAAGCTTGACTTCGGCGATTCGGTAACCTTGCGACCGACAGGGGATGGCAGAATCCATCTGGACTGCAGTGACAGTTCGCTGCCACAGGGGAGGGATAATCTCGCCTGCAAGGCGGCGGTTCTGTATTTTTCCCGTTCCCTGAGGGGAAGAGGCTGCGGAGTTGCTATCCACATCGACAAGCGGATTCCGGTGGCGGCCGGGCTGGGTGGCGGCAGCAGCGACGCCGGGGCTGTGCTGCGGGGGCTCAATCGCCTGTTCGGGGACGAATTCTCAGCAGAGCAGCTCTCGCGAATGGCCTTGCAGCTTGGTGCCGACGTGCCGTTTTTCGCCGCGCCATATGATGCGGTGGTTGCTGGAGGAGTGGGCGAGGAGATGCTTGTGCTGCCGAGTCTTGCGGGCTACGGCGTTCTGCTGGTCAATCCCGGTTTTTCGGTCTCTACCCGCTGGGTTTTTGAGAATTTGGGATTGACAACGGAAGTGAAAGAATCTAAATTAGTGAGTTTTCAAAAAGATGCCTTTGCTGTGTTGGCACGGGGGGAACTCGTCAACGATCTGGAGTCCGTGACTCTGGTCCGCTATCCGGAACTGTCGGTAATCAAGGCAGACCTGATGGAGGCTGGGGCGGGGGCCTCGCTCATGTCAGGCAGCGGCCCGACGGTATTTGGCCTTTTTCCCGATGCCTCGACAGACGGTACGGCCTTGCAGGCGATAGCCGCTGCCATGCGAAGGAAATACGGTGATGCGGTCTATGTGACACGGGCGAAAGTTGGGGCGTCGCCAAGCGGCTAAGGCACCGGGTTTTGATCCCGGCATTCGTAGGTTCGAATCCTTCCGCCCCAGCCAACAATGTGGAATCTGGTGGTAACATAACGGGACGATGGCCAATATAATCAAGATATTTTCAGGGAACGCCCACAAAGAGCTCGCCCAGGATATCGCAGCCCACCTCGATTCGCCGCTTTCCCAGGCCGAGGTGAGGAAATTCAGCGACGGGGAGATATTTGTCGAGATCGGCGAGAACGTTCGGGGGACGGACGTTTTTGTCGTGCAGCCGACCTGTACGCCGGTCAACGACCATTTGATGGAGCTGGTGATCATGGTGGATGCCCTGCGACGGGCCTCGGCACGGCGAATTACAGCGGTGATCCCCTATTACGGCTACGCCCGCCAGGATCGAAAAAACGCCCCGCGGGTGCCGATATCCGCCAAGGTCGTCGCCGAAATGCTGATGGTCGTCGGTGTCCGCCGGGTCCTGTGCATGGATCTGCACGCAGGACAGATTCAGGGATTCTTCAATATTCCCGTGGACCATCTCTACGCAGCTCCGGTGCTTTTGAAATACATTGAACATCAATTTCAGGAAGCGATCATGGTCTCTCCCGACGCTGGCGGTGTCGAGAGGACGAGAGCCTTTGCCAAACGCCTGAATACCGGGCTGGCGATCATCGATAAACGGCGTGATCGGCCCAATGAGTGCGAGGCGATGCACGTGATCGGCGATGTCCGTGGCAAGACGGCGATCCTGCTCGACGACATGGTCGACACTGCCGGCACGCTCTGCAAGGGTGCGGCGACGCTTATCAAGAACGGGGCGAAAGAGGTCCATGCCTGCTGTTCGCATCCGGTGCTGTCCGGGCCTGCCGTTGAACGGATCAGCCAGTCGGAGATTAAAAGCCTGGTGGTCACCAATTCGATCCCGTTGGGGCCAGAGGCAAAAAAATGTGACAAGATTAAGGTGCTGTCGGTTTCCTCGCTGCTGGCTGAGGCAATCCGACGGATTCATAACGAAGATTCGGTCAGCTCGCTTTTTGTCTGATTGAGTTGTTCAGGTAGCGACAGAAAGCTTCGAATTATTATTATAAACGCCCCGGCAATGGTAGGACTCTTCTGTCCGCCATTGGGCTAAGGAGGAAGTATGCTTCAGGTTGAGATGTCGGCCTCTCTGAGGACCGAAACAGGAAAAGGCGCAATGCGGCAGTTACGGATGCTGGGCAAGACCCCGGCTGTCGTTTATGGTGGCGGAGCCGCCGCCGTACCGCTGGTCATGGATTCGAAGGTCATGATGCAGCAGCTTCTGGAGATTTATCGGCAGAATGCTGTTGTAACCCTCAAGATTGAAGGCGATACGGACCGTCACGTACTGCTCGGCGAGGTCCAGACCGACCCTGTCCGGGATACCCTGATCCACGCCGACTTCTGCGAAATCGATCTTGGCAAGTCCCGCCGTTTCGATGTCCCGCTGGTGTTCACCGGTGTTGCCAAGGGCGTCGATTTTGGTGGCGAAATGTTTGTCGAGCATGACAGTGTGACTGTCGAAGGATTGCCTCTGGACATTCCCGACCAGTGCTCCCTTGATGTCACCGAATTGAAGATTGGCGATCACATGACCTTTGGCAACATCGCTCTGCCGGCAAATATCCAGCTGGTATCGAAGGCCGACACCGTGTGCGTGAAGGTGGACAAGAAGATCGGTAAATAACTTCAGCCATGGTGCCGCAAGGCACCGCTTGGTTACTGAGACTGCAGCATCGAATCCGGGAAGGCAAGGTTCTTCCCGGATTTCTTTTTTTACCATCACGACAACATGGGTGAAAACAGATACCTCATTGTCGGACTCGGCAACCCTGGTGAGGCGTACCAGGTAACCCGCCATAATGCCGGTTTCGTTGTCGCCGATGAACTTGCGCGGCGATGGGGGGGAGTGTTTGCTCTCGAGAAATGGCAGGCTCGGGCGGCAACGGCGACTCTGCGAGGATGCCGTGTCCTTGTCATCAAACCTTCAACCTTCATGAACCTGAGCGGCAGGGCCGTCGTCCAGTATGCCGGCTTTTACCGGATTGCAGCCTCGAATATTCTGGTCATCCACGACGATCTCGACATGGCGCCTGGCAGGCTCAAGCTGGTTGCGGGTGGAGGGGCAGGAGGACACAACGGTATCCGTTCGATTGTCCAGTGCCTTGCAACCAATGATTTTCCGCGGTTGAAGATCGGCATCGGCCGACCTGGGAAAGACGGAGTCCCTGCCGATATTCCTGTCGAGCGCTTCGTGCTTTCCTCCATGTTGAAAGAGGAGGTGGAAGCATTGGCGGAGAGAATGGACTGCATCGACAACGGCATTCAACTCTTTATCGAAAAGGGTCTGCAGGCGGCAATGAACCTGATTAACAGCTGCAGGTAATAGAGATTCCTGGTTTTGTCGAAGACCTTCCAGCTGCCGGGTTTTTCGGGCAATGAAAAACACGGCATTTCTTTTCATTCTGTGGTAAGATGCATGCCTGCGCTGATGAAATAGTCTCACGTTCGCAATGATTCCAACGGAGGGAGTCATTGTGCCGTTCCCTGCCTTTCCTGTAGTCTGTTGAGGAGTTCTGGCGTCTTTGTTTATACGTTCATCGAGGTACCGGTTGCGTGGTGTCCGATAGCAGTCTAAGGGGCATGAGGTTCTATTGAGGGGAGAGAAAAGAGTGTTTACTGAAGGAGATATGGCGGTATATCCGGCGCATGGTGTCGGCGTTATCAAGGCGATCCAGACCCAGAAGGTCGGTGGTCTGGACCAGACGTTCTACGTTCTGGAAATTCTCGAGAACAATATGACGATCATGATTCCGACCGCGAGCAGCGACAGCGTCGGACTGCGGTCGATCGTCAGCAGGCAGGAAGTCGAAGAGGTCCTCGCCATCCTCGAGGACAGGACAAGCGAAATCGGCAACCAGACCTGGAACAGGCGCTACCGTGACTACATGGACAAGATAAAGACAGGTTCGGTTCATGAAGTTGCCACCGTTCTCCGCGACCTGTTCCTGCTCAGTATCGACAAGGATCTCTCCTACGGAGAACGGAAGATGCTCGATACGGCGAAAAACCTGCTGGTGAAGGAACTTTCCCTTGCCCAGGATGTTGATGAGGCCAAAATCAATCAACGGATCGAGACCATATTCTCCTGATCCCCAGCAAACCGTTTTCGGCCTGATTGCGTCATTGTTGACGCACAAGGCCCAGTCCTCTGGCCACGGATGAACCCCGGCACCTGTCAGCCATCCCCTCCCGCAGAGGCAAATGACGTTCCAAGCTTCGTCATCGACTCCCGGCAGGCGGGGATGAGGCTTGATCACTTTCTCGTGCAGGCCTTCCGGGATTATTCCCGGGCCTTGCTCATCTCAGCCGTCCGCTCGGGCGATATCAGGGTCAACGGCACCGTATCCAAAAGCAGCTACAAGCTCAAAACACAGGACAAGGTCACCGGCCGGCCGACGTTTCGGTCGGCCGTACTTCATGTTGAAGCTGAGGAAATGCAGCTGGAGATCCTCTGCGAGGATGATTTTCTCCTGGCATTGTCCAAGCCTCCGGGGCTGGTCGTTCACCCCGGCAGCGGTAACAGCAGCGGCACACTGGTCAGCGGCCTGCTGCACCACTGCCACGGGATCGCCAGGGTGGGGGATACCGCCCGGCCGGGAATCGTTCATCGCCTCGACAAGGACACCTCCGGGGTGATGCTGATCGCCAAAACTGAACAGGTGCTGCGGCAGCTTGCCGCCGATTTCAAGGAACGACGGGTGAAGAAAGAATATCTGGCGATCGTCCACGGGACCATGCCCGAGAAAAGCGGTCGCATTGTTGCACCGATCGGCCGCCACCCTGTCAACCGTCAGAAAATGGCCGTGCTGGCTGAGACAGGTCGCCACGCAGCCACCAGCTGGCGTGTGATCGGTGAGGCGGAGGATCGCTACAGCTTGCTCGCTGTCGTCATCGAAACCGGTCGAACCCACCAGATCCGTGTGCATATGCAGCATATCGGCCACCCGCTGGCAGGGGATGCCGTTTACGGCGGAGGCTCGCGAGACCACAGGTTTCCGCGGCAGATGCTGCACGCTGCCCGTCTCGGTTGTATCCATCCGGCGACGGGGCAGCAACTGGATATCGTCGCCCCGCTGTGGCCTGATTTTCTGGCGGTGGTGCAGTCGTTGTTTGCAGGGATTCCTCCGCAGCTCAAGGATTTTCAATGAAAGTGGCCGTTACTGGGGGGATTGGCTCGGGAAAAAGCTGTGTTGCTGCAGTCTTGTCTGGACTGATGCAGGCTGAGTTGTTCAGCGCCGATCAGGTCTGCCATCTCCTGATGGAGCCGGGTGCAGCCGGTTGGCGGGGGATCGTCGCGGCATGGGGAGAGCGTTACCTCGCCGCGGATCGATCCATCAACAGGCCCGCGCTGCGGACCGACGTTTTCAGAGATGCCGCGCTGCGGCAGGAACTCGAGGCGATTCTCCACCCGCTGATCAGAAATACGCTGAAGAAAAGCATGGCAGCCGTCGATACCAATGGCGGGATCAGCGTCGTCGAGGTGCCTCTGCTGTTTGAGGTTGGCTGGCA
>CAYYWK010000121.1:0-7782 GCA_964475345.1 uncultured Desulfobulbus sp. | reverse complement strand
CCACGCCGCTGCGGGCCTCGGCGCCGGCCCCCACGATCGCCGCCGATTCGAGCACCGCCGGATTCTGACTCATGATATTTTCCAGATCAAGCGAACTGACCCACTCGCCACCGCTCTTGATCACGTCTTTGATCCGGTCGGTGATCTGCAGGTAGCCCTCGCCATCGATGTGGCCGACATCGCCTGAATGCAGGTAGCCGTTGCGCCATAACTCCCTGGTCTTGTCCGGCGATTTGTGATAGCCCTCGGTAAGCCAGGGGGCCCGGAACACTACCTCGCCGGTGGTTTCACCGTCGTGAGGCTTGGCCCGGTCCTCCTCGTCGACCACCTCGACCTCCACCAGCGGGATGGGCGTGCCGGTCTTGGTGATGATGTCGAGTATGCGGTCCTCGTCCCAGTCCATCATATGCGGCTTCGGCAGGGAAAGAGTGATGATCGGGCAGGTCTCGGACATGCCGTAGCCGGTAAAGACCGTCATCCCGAGGTCGCGGGCGGCCTTGGCCTGCCCCTTCGACAACTTGGCGCCGCCGATGATGACCTTCCACCGGGAAAGATCGGTTTCGCGGCAGGCCGCATCGGTCATCAGCATCTGCAGGATGGTCGGCACGCAGTGGGAGAAGGTGACCTTTTCGGTCCTGATCAGTTCGAGAATCTTCTTCGGTTCGTAGCGGCCCGGGTAGACCTGCTTGGTGGCCAGCATGGTCGCCGTGTAGGGAACCCCCCAGGCATGGACATGGAACATGGGAGTCAGCGGCATGTAGACATCGTTGGAACGAAAGCGGCCCTCGTTGTGATAACTGCCGGCGGCAATCGCCAGCGACATCGAGTGCAGCACAAGCTGTCGGTGCGAGAAATAGACGCCTTTGGGATCACCGGTTGTGCCGGTGGTATAGAAGGTGGTGGCGCGGGTGTTCTCATCGAGATCGGGAAAATCGAAAAATGCCGGCGCCCCCTGCAGCATCCCTTCGTACTCGCCGTCAAAGGGTGCGGCATCGACCTCGCTTGCCCCCTCCCGGATCAGTACATATTTCCGGACAGTGGTAAGCAGCGGCCTGATCGCCTGAATCAGCGGCAGGAAATCGCTGTTGAAGACGATCACCGAGGCTTCGGCATGGTTGACGGTATAGACGATCTGCTCAGTGGACAGCCGCCAGTTGACGGTCTGCAGCACCGCACCCATCATCGGGATGGCGAAGAAGCATTCGAGATAGCGGGGGCTGTCGTAGTCGAAAACCGCCGCCACTTCTCCCGGTTTCAGCCCGAGAGCCGTCAATCCCCCGGCCAGGCGGTGGATCCGCTCGTTGAGGTCCCGATAGCCGTAGCGCTGCTCCCCACGATAGACAATCTCCTGATCGGTGGCATTGACCATCGCCGTCTGCAGCAGCTTTTTGATGATCAGCGGGTACGTGTATGCCTCTCCGGCTGCATATGCTCTCTGTGTCATGATGTCCTCTTCACTGGAATTGATGCGCGATGACGAGCGGAAACCCCCAGGTTTCCTCTGTCACCGACGGCCATTGTCCTCATGCCCTGCCGATGCCCAGCGCCCGCCGCAGTCTGGCGGCAAGGCCACTGACGAGAAAGGGGGCAAACCGCTTCTTCTCCTTCAGTATCCTGATAAACAGGTCCTTCTTCTTTTCCGGGGGCGGCGGCCTGAACGTCGGCACCAGCGACAGTGACCCGCTGGGACAGGACGAGATGCAGGCTCCGCAGCCGAGGCAATGATCAACCCTGACCACCACCTGCTTTTTCCTGCTGCCGTTGGTTCCCTCCGCAACCTGCATCGCCTGGACATTGCAGGCTTTGGCGCAGAGACCACAGCCAAGGCAGCTTTCCTGGTCGATGGCCAGGGTATAACCGCTCTTGGCGATGCCACTCGGATATCCCCGCATCACCCCTCCCAGCAGTTCGCAGCAGCAGGAGCAGCAGTTGCAGATGAAGGACGGCTTATGGCGGATATTGTCGGTGATGTGGGTCAGGCGCAGATCGCGAGCCCGATCGATTATGGCCAGCAGCTGATCGACGGAACGCTCCTCGGCAAACCCGCGGCGGACCATGAAGCGGGCGGCTGAACCGAGCGATATACAGATCTCCCTGGTCGGCGCACCCTTGTCGCAGGTTTTTCCGAGATGCTCCTTCTTGTGGCGGCAGTAGCACATGCCGACCGCCCCGTAGCCCGCCCTGCGGACAATCTCGCGGGCGCTCTCCCAGGTGGTGACCACCGATTCGACGGGAATATGCTGCTCATACGGCAGGGCCCTGGTCAGCGGCGTTTTGCCACCAAAGAATTCATGGCCCATCCGGTTGTCCGGATCCTCGAACAGATATTCGTGCATCAGCTGCGCCAGTTCCTCCACCGGAAGGTCCTGGCGCTGCTTCATGAAGGAAAACTCGAAAAAGCCGATCAGCCCCGGCATCAGCAGATAATAGGTCCGTTTCCCGTACTGCAGATCCATGATCAGTCCCTTGTCGGCCATCGCTTCCAGCACCGGGGCCAGCCGTTGCCGCCCCCAGCCCGTCGCTCTCTCCAACTCCGGCAGGGTCGCCTCTTCCAGCGGAAAACGCGAGGCGACATAGGCCTCGTCCTCGGAAAACAGGATGGCAAGTATCCGCCGCAGGGTGTCGCTGTCCGGCAGCCCGATCGGATACCGGTTCAACCTGTCGATCAGCGGCACCAGCCCGTTCTTACCGTCATGATGATGGCCCATCGTTTCTTTCCTTCGTCTGTCAGGAGTGCATCACATACTGGTCCCGGAGGGGATACACCTGGCCGCTCCAGATGCGTTCGGATACCTCTCTCTCTGTAGCAGGTTTTCTGATCATTGAGGAGAAGATCTTTTCCTGGGCGTCGCCATTTTCATACTGGAGGATCATCTGCAGGGCAAATGCCGAAAAATCCCGGATCAGCAGTGCGAAGATCTCCTCCAGCAGGTCGCCGTCGAGTGCGCTGATCCTGGCGTTTTCCAGTATCAGCTGGGCGTAGACAACCAGTGTGAACAGCTGCCCGGCCGCCAGCATGTAATCGATGTTGCCCGCCTGCTCGGCCGTCGGCGGAGCCTCCAGCAGCAGGCGGCGCAGCAGTTCGACCTGATCGCGGAAAATGGCTATATTCGGCGACTCCATCCCCGCATAGGCCAGCCGGTAATCGGGGAACCGCACACCGGAGAGCCCGCCGGTCTTCTGGCGGAAGAGATATTTGTCGTCCCCGGCCTCAGCCCGCCTTGGGATGTCAGGGTATTCCAGAGGGTTGAAGAAGTAGTTCTTCACGAACTTGATGATCAGGGCCATGTTGACATGCTCGGTGCCCTCGAGCTTGGGCAGCATGCCGATGTCGCGCAGGGCCATCTCGAAGTAGGTGTCCTGTTCGTATCCTTTGGCGGCAATGACCTCGTGCAGCAGGGCGATGACCTTTTCGCCCTGGCCGGTGACCTTCATCTTGACGATCGGATTGAAGAGCAGGTAGCGACGGTCGGTGTCGCCCGCCGCCCGCAGGTAGTCGGCCGCCCGCATCGCGAAGAGCTTCATCGCGCAGAGCCTGGCATAGGCCTCGGTGAACAGTCTCCGCACATGCGGGAAATCGGTGACGAAACGGCCGTAGAGGTTTCTGCCGGAAGCGTGGTTCAAAGCCTCGTAGAAGGCATGGGTGCAGATCCCGATGGAGGCCCAGCCAAGTTCGAACTTGCCGACGTTGATGGTATTGAGCGACGAATTCCAGGCCAGCTCGCCACGCGACAGGATGTCCTCCTCACGGACCGGGTAGCCGTGCAGGGCATATTCCGCCACATAGGCCTGGCGGACCCCCGAGGTGGCGATCTTTTTGACGCACTCGTACTGGGGCTGTTGCGGGTCGGCAACGAAGAAGACGTAATCGCCGCTCTCATCCATCCTCGCGAAGGTCGACACCAGGGCGGCGCAGTTGCCGTTGCCGATATAGTACTTGCTGCCGTCCGCCACATACCGGCCATTTCCCAGTGCGGTGAGGGTCATCTCGGTGGAATAGAGATCAGCGCCGTGGGCCTTCTCGGAGAGCCCGAAGGCAAAGACACCGCCTTCCGCCAGCAGCATTGCCGCCCGTTTTTTCGCCTGCTCATTGTTGCCCATCCAGATCGGCCCGAGACCGAGGATCGTCACCTGCCAGGCATACCAGTAGCACAACCCATAGAATGCCAGGATCTCGTTGAATTCGCTGATCCTCCACATGTCCCAGCGCCGGGCGGGATCCCCTTCGCCGTAGGCGGCCGGAGTCAGCAGCTTGGCGAAAATCTGTTCTTCGCGGATGAAATCGAGGAAATCCTGGTACCAGACCATCGACTGGTCGTCTTCCTTGATCTGGCGCAGCCCCTTGCCCTCGAAGAAGGCGATGGTCTTCTCGACAAGCCGCCTGGATTCCTCGTCGGCGTGTTCACGCTGGTATTTTTTCGGGTTCAGCAGCAGCATCGTTTCGCTCCTTTGCTGGACAGATTGCTCTCTTGTGCCGCAACGCGGCTTCTTCTCTCACACCTTGGTCCGAACCTTCTCCCAGCGCTTGACCTGCCAGGTGGTGACCGCGGTGGCGATCCTGTTGCCGAGGATATCGCTGATCCGGCTCTCCATCCGGATGGTGATCGCCTCCTGATTGCCAAGAGGCCCGATGATCTCCTGTTGCAGACGCTCCTCCGGCAGATCGCTCTCTGAAACGATCCGCTCCTTCGCCTGGTAAACATACTCGACCTCGATCCGCGACATGATCAACCGGTACTGCCGCGGATCGAGACGGCTGAGCAGCAGATAACCGCCGGAAAATTCGGCGATGGTGGCGATGGCGCAGGCGTGGATGCCCCGCAGGTGGTTGTGATTGCTGCGCCGATACGGAGCCGTGGTGCGCAGGTAGTCGTCGCGGATCTCCTCGATGACAAAGCCGTGCGGTCGATTGAAGGGAATGATCCTGCCAAGCAGCAGGTTGAGCACACGCAGCCAGCCGGCCGATTCCCTGGCCCGGACAGTCAGCTTCGGCAGCAGGGCGAAACCGTTCATGCGACCTCCCTCCCGGCCTGCCACCCCTGATGGCTCGCCTCGAAGACCGTCCCCGGTGCCGATGCGTCACCGACAACCCGGAAGGGGATGCCCATCTCCTCTGCCACCGCCTGCAGCGGGTTGCAGGACCTGGTGCCTGCCGCCAGCACCACGGTGTCTGCCGGCAGATCTATGGTCTCGCCTGCCTTTTCACAGCGCAGACCTCCCGGGACAATCTCCACCACCCGTGCCCCCGGCATCGGCCGGATGGCAAAGCGCTCAAGATCCTGGAGCATCCCCCAGCGAGTGGTCTTGCCGAAGTTAGCCCCGAGGGTGTTTGTCATCTCGAGCAGCGTTATCTCCCGATCATGCTCGGTGGCAAGTCTCAGCAGGGTCTCGGGGGTTTCTGCGCCATGGACGAGCAGGAACTTCAGTTCGTCTCCGGACAGCGTCCCTTCTTCGGCGATGAACAGCGCTGTTTCAACCCCCACCGCACCGCCGCCGAGCACCGCTACCCTTTTGCCAGCCTCTCTCCTGCCACTGAGAATATCCCAGGCCTGGACGACATGCGGCAGGTCGTTGCCGGGAATCGGCGGCAGAACCGGCTCACCGCCGGTGGCGAGGATCAGCAGATCAGGGCGTTCCCCCTCAAGCGTGCTCCGCTCCACCGCACAGCCAAGTCGCACCTCGACATCGCTGTCTGCCAGCTGCCGGGAGAGATCTTCCGCCAGGACCAGGAATTCGCCGCGGCCCGGCGGTCGACCCGCCAGGTGCAGCTGGCCGCCAGGCCGCAGATCCCTCTCATACAGGGTCACCCGGTGGCCCCGTTCGGCGGCGGCAAGGGCCGCGAAGATGCCGGCAGCACCTCCACCGACCACCATTACCTTTTTCGGCGCCTCCGTTTTGAGCACTTTTTCGTCTTCGTGACCTGCACGGGGGTTGCACAGACACTCCACCGCCTGCATCTTGAAGATGTGGTCGAAACAGCCCTGACCGCAGGCCACGCAGTGGACGATCCGCCTCTCCTGACCGGCCGCCGCCTTCTCCGGGAATCGCGGATCGGCGATCAGGGCCCGGCCGATCGCCACCATGTCGCAGAAGCCTTCGTCGAGCAGCCGCCTGGCCGTCTGCGGATCGTTGATCCGATGCCCTGCGATCACCGGCACGCCGACCTGCCGCCGGATATCCCGGGCCATATAGGCGAAGACCCCACGCGGCACCTTGGTGACGATCTGCGGCACCTGAGCCTCGTGCCAGCCGACATTGACGCTGACCGCATCCGCCCCGGCGGCGGCAAGGGCAGCGGCAAAGGCCTGCTGATCGGCGCGGCCGATGCCTCCCTCCATAAAATCGTTGCCGTTGACCCTGACGATCACCGGCACTGCCGGGCCGAGGCATTGCCTGACGGCAGTCACCACCTCGCAGCCGAACCGCATCCGATTGCCGAGATCGCCGCCCCAGCGGTCCTGCCGGGTGTTGGTCAAAGGTGAGAGAAAGGAGCTGATCAGATAACCGGTCCCGGCCAGGATCTCGATCGCATCGAAGCCGGCCTCCCGCGCTCGCACCGCTGCTTCGGCGAAACGGCCGATGGTGGTGATGATCTCCTCTTCGCTCAATTCCCGCGGCGTTTCCCGGGTCAACCGCGAAGCTATCGGCGAGGGAGCGACCGGCTGACTGCCGCCGAGGAAGAACGACGGGTTGTATCGACCGGCATGGTTGAGCTGGATCGCCGCCCTAGCGCCGCCCTCCCTGATGACCGTCACCAGCCGCGTCAGGCCGGGGAGCTGATCGTCCCGATGGCAGCCGATGTTGGTCGGGCCGCCGGAAAAGGCATCGACCGTCGCATAGCCGACGACGATCAGCCCGGCCCCGCCTGCGGCCCGTTCCCGATAGAAGCCGATCAGCCGGTCGCTGACCTGGAAGTCCCGGCACATGTTCATATGCATCGCCGGCATGACAATGCGGTTTTTTATTTCGAGCGGGCCGATGGCAATCGGCGCAAAAAGCCGGTCGGGCATTGCAGTTCCCCCTAAAGGCCGACGGCACGGCAGAAGTGCTCGGCCACATCATCGAACAGACCGATCTCCTCGAGGGAGGCCCTTAGCAGATCAGGCTGTTCCAGAAAATCCTTCATGAACATGATTTCCGAGGCCTTCAGATAGATATGAAAGGCATCGCTGAGTGACGGACCGAAGAGACGACGGATAATCCCGGCAATGTCGTCCGCTCCGCTGAACGGGCGCATCTGCTCGACACGCTGCAGCATCTTGGTCACGTAAAAGAGGATGATCGCATCGACGCTCTCGACCGCATGCCGGTGTCCGGGCAGAATCCGTTTGCCGCGCAGCCCGGCCAGCTTGGGCAGGGTTGAGCTGTATGCCTGGTAATTTTTGAACCGGCCGCCGTCCTCGAGATCGATATCCAGAAGCGGTGACTGAAAGATCCCCCGCAACAGCGTGTCGCCCGTCACCGCCCACTCATCGCCGGCATAGACCAAGTCGCTCTGGCTATGCCCAGGGCAGTCGATCACCTCGATGCCGAGATGTTCGGGAATATCCCGCTCCGCCACCAGGTACTCCTCCGGCAGAGGGCAGAAGAGGTTGTTGCGGTCCATCGACTGCCGCAGGGCCTCGGTGTAGTGCCGATCGAATCCCGCCGCCAGCAGCAGGCCATACATGCTCTCCATTCGCCGTTCATGCTGCTGCACCTTCAGGATGTCGCGACGCGGCAGGTAGACAGCCGCCCCCGTTTCTTCCCTCAGCCACGCGGCCAAACCCCAGTGATCGATAT
>CAYYWK010000120.1:0-7782 GCA_964475345.1 uncultured Desulfobulbus sp. | reverse complement strand
CTCATTGCAGACGAGGGTCCGATGCCTGTAGAGCTTGCCGTTCAGATCCTCCATGGCCTTGTGACCTTCGGATCTGGTGGACATTTCAATAAAGGCAAAGCCCTTGGAACTGCCTGAAAAGTGATCGGTGACCAGGTTGGCGGCAACAACGCTGCCATAGGTCGAAAAGAGCGATACAAGTTCCGGTTCGGTAATATCAAACGGCAGACTGCCGACAAATAGTTTCATACTGGGTCTCCTGGAAAGTGGGCAGCAGAAACTTTGGCGGCAACAGGCGGTGTATGGGAGAGACACTGCGGGAGACGAGAAAGAGTATGCTCGGATTTCTTAAAGTTAGTTATTGTATCCGATGCTGTCAACTCCTGCAAGACAATTCGAATATTTTTGCCAGGCAAAGGGGCCGGAATTGACGGCCGCAGCTACCGGCGCTCGCCTCTCCGACACGTCAGGCAGGGGCCCTGCGCTTGTCGCCTTTTTTTGCAAACACGCGCAGAAAGCTCGGCGGGATCGGGCTTTCAAAGCGACGCTGCTGCCCATCGGCCGGATGGATGAAGGCCAGGACCTGGGCGTGCAATCCCAGGCGCCGGAGCGGGTTGGTCCGTGCCCCGTATTTCTTGTCGCCGACCACCGGGTGACCGATATCCTGCAGGTGCACCCGGATCTGGTGCTTGCGCCCGGTCTCCAGGGAGAGACTGAGCAGGGAATACTCGGGACTGCCGGAGAGCAGCCGGTAGTGAGTCACCGCCCTTTTCCCCTGCCCCGGTTTCTGGCTCGAATAGACCCTGAAGGCCGAACTTTCCGTCAGCCAGGAGTCGACCGTTCCCTCAGCCTGTTCGATCTGCCCCTCCACCACCGCCACATAGGTCCGTTCGGTGATCGTCGACATCCAGGTCTGCTGGATTTTGTCGCGGATATCCTCGTTCTTGGCAAAGAGCAGCAGCCCCGAGGTCTCGCGGTCTATCCTGTGGACGATGAAAATCCGGGCGGCGGCATCGTGTTCCTTGACATACCCGCTGAGGATGCTGTACGCGGTTTGCCGCTTCTCGGTTTCGGTGGCCACCGTCAACAGGCCGGCGGGCTTATCGATGACAATCAGGTCAAGGTCTTCGTACACAACCTGAATTCCATGGTAGAGCCGGTTGAACGGGATCTTCTGCCAGCGCACCCGCACCTTCTGCCCCTCCTGCAGGGGATAATCAAAGCGGGTAACGACCCTGTCATCCACTGCCACCTGGCGGTCCCGAAGAACGGCCTTGATGAGGTTGCGGCCTTTATCGGGGAAGCTTTCCAGCAGGAAGTGCAGCAGCCCCTGCCCGGCGCCGGCAACAGTGCGGAGATCCTCCCGCTCCTCTCTCTTCGCTGGCCGCCGCCAGGTATTTTTCACTCTCATCGCAGCTCACGCATGACTTGACCGGGAAGGGACGATTCCCCTGTGAGGGGCCGCCAGGGCCTACGAACAGACATCAGAGCCGGCACACCGCGCAGACTGAAGCGGCGCCATCCTGGTCCAGCCGACCGACGTAGCATTCGACGATATCGACCATCCACGCCTGCTGCCGCGAGCACCAGTCGCGACTCCACAGCCAGTGTATTTCGCGGGAAAAGACTTCCGGCAGGCAGAAGTCCCGGACTGCAGTCGGAGGCCGGAGAATCGTCAACAGCTCGGCGAGGGTCGGCAGGTTCCAGTCGTTTCGCCCCTGCCAGCCCTGGCTGTTCAGGTGCTCCACATACTCTTTCGCCTGCCGCCAGTCAAGAGGGAATCCCGAGCCCTGCCGCTGCCAGAGAAGGCCATTTCGGACATCCCTGGCCAGTTGGCCATCCACCTGTTCCATACCGCAGCCGCGATAGGCATTTGGCCGCATCAGGGGGTCCAGGTTCAGCTCGTTTCTGGCTTCACTCACCAGAATCCGCTTCGCCTCCCTGCGCACGCCCTTCCCTTCAGGCTGCCCCGGCTCGTCCTCCTCGAAACGGCACCCTTCCACCGAAGCCTTCTCCCAGGCGGCATATGCCTCGACGACGGCCATCCGCATCTGCCTGGCGCTGGCAAAACGCCGGGCGGGGTCAGCCGCCAGGCTGCGCAGGACGACCTCGTCCCAGCCCTCTCCCAGGTCGTCGCGGAAATGGCTCGGCGGCACCAGCCTGCCGTTGTCCGGCAGGGCGAGAGTTCCGGTCAGCAATCTGTAGGCCATCATCCCGACGCTGTAGATATCCGCCCGTTCGTCGGCGGCCTCAGGCCTGACTTCCTGCTCGGGAGCGGCGTAGAACGGCGAACCCACCTGCAGGCCGGGTATCTTCATTCTTTCCTCGCCTCGCACCCTCGACAGTCCGAAATCGATGATCTTGATCTGGTCGTCTCCGGTCAGCATCAGGTTGAAGGGTTTCAGATCGCGATGGATTACACCTGAAAAATGCAGACGTTCCAGGCCCTTCAATGTTTGAGTGAGATACTGGCCGGCTTTAGTGACCGAAATTGTCCGGGTAGGCAGCTCGACACGGTAGGCCTCGCCGATCAGCGTTCCAAGGGAATGGGCGTAATACTCGAGGACGATGAAGGGACGCCCTCCCTCCTCATCGCAATCGATGACTTCGGCCACATGGGTGTGACAGATGCCTCCCATAATCCTGGCCTCCTCGACAAAGACCTGGCGGAGACGCTCTTCGCCGGCGAGATCGACAAACAGCTCGTCCCGCGGATCGAGGATCTTCAGGGCGACGATCCGACCCGTCAGCGGCGCCCTCGCCTTGTAGACCGTGCTCATGCCTCCCCGGCCGAGCCGGCCGACGATCTCGTATCTGCCCGCCCGTATCATGACCGGTACAGCCTTTCGGCATAGGCGCCGGGAAATCCCAGCTCGAGAATCTTCCGGGCCGTGGCCTCGCCATCATAGGGAACACACCGGACCTCCAGTTCATGGGCGGCCTGATCCCAGATCACGTACTTGGCCCTCTTGTCATGCCCCCGCGGCTGACCGACACTCCCGGCATTGACAATGGCCTTGCTGTCCGGAGGAATCCCGACGGTGCCCTCGCCAAGCGGCAGGTGAACCACCCCTACCCCCTCCTGGCAGACCAGCTGCAGCTCGTGGGTGTGCCCGACAAAGAAACGGGACCTCGGAGAAGATGCGAACTGCCCGGCGAGCCTGCTGTCCGGCTGGCGGTTCAGGTAGATAAAGACGGAATCAGGTGGAAAACCATGAACAAACACGGCATCGTCCAGCTCCAGCGAGGTGGGCAGCCTCTGGCAGTATTTCCGGCTCTCTTCGGAAAGCATCTGTTCTGTCCGGAAACTGTTCTCCTGGGCCTGAAAATTCATCCAGCGCCTGGCCTTCTCCGAAACCAGCGCCGCCTCATGGTTGCCCAGGACACAGAGGCAGCCGATCTCCCGCACCAGGCGGACCACCGCTTCCGGGTCGGGACCGTAGCCGATGTTATCACCCAGGCAGATGATCCGATCTATCAGCCTGTCGCCCATGTCGACAACAACCGCCTGCAATGCTTCCAGATTTGCATGAATATCCGAGAGAATCGCTATCCGCATAGCATGCAGACCATCTTTCCCCATGATGTTCTTTCCGAACTCCGCCAACTCTTCACCCTAGAACAAAGCCGAGCAGCAAGGCAAGACTTTTCCCGCCAGAGGGATCACCACGGGACCGGCCACGTCCTACATCGCAGCACTTGACACTCGCCAGGCGGCAACTTATTTTCTCAGCAATGAGCCAATATATTATACAATATCAAATAAATACGTGAATGCCAGGGCATTCCCCTGGATTCACATTCTTTTCCACCATAACCGACAGGAGGTGCAGTCATGCGAACACGATTTCACGATCTGCAGCATTTGCTCTCATCAATGGATGCCCTGCGGGACCGGTTCAACCTGCTGGCCGGTGAGACCTATAACCGGCTGCCCGTTTTCGAGGGCGGCTGGGGCATTCCCGACGGCTGGCCGAAGATGAATCTCCATGACACCGGGGAACAGCTGGAATTGCATGTCGAGCTTCCCGGCTTCGCCAAGGAGGATATCCACATCAAGGTCCAGGGCAACTACCTCGAGCTCAGCGGCACCCGCAGGACCACGGTTCCAGAGGGCTACACCGCCCACCGCCAGGAGCGGGAAACCCCCCAGTTCACAAGGAGCATGACCCTGCCTCTTGAGGTGGACAGCAGCCAGGCAACGGCCACTATCAGGAACGGCATACTCAGCCTGATTCTGCCGAAAAGCGTCGCCGCCCGACCACAACAGATAACCATCCGCTGATCATTCCAGCCGCCCAGCACAGGAGGTCTGCCATGTCACAGGAAAAGCAGGTCGCACAATCAGAAAAGAACGCACCAGAGAGGGCCGATCGGCTGAACGTGCTCCTTCCAAGCGTCGATATTTATGAAAACACCGAGGAATATCTCCTCTATGTCGACATCCCGGGGGTAAACCGGGAGGATATCAGTATCGATCTCGACAACGGCCAGTTGACCCTCGTCGGCAACCGGCATTTGCAGGAGGTCAAAGGGCCGATCATGGAAGAATTCGGCTCGGCCCAGTTCCGCCGGGTATTTTCGGTACCTCAGGGGATCGACCTCTCCAAGGTTGTCGCCGAACTGACTGACGGGGTTCTCAAACTGCACCTGCCCAAGTCGGAAGCAGTGAAACCCCGCAAAATTGAAATCCGCGAAGGATGAACGACCGCGGGGTGCCCGATACCGGGCGCCCCGCATGCTTTGCTTCAGTCGCAGGTGCTGCCCGCCGACTTCTTGTCCTCCAGTTCCGCCCAGCGGGCATACAACCTGTCAACCTCTTTCCGGGTATGCTCAAGGTTCTGCCAGCATTCCGACAGCCTGGCAGGGTCGGTAACGGTTTCCGGAAGCTGCATTTCCCTCTCGAACCGTTCCAGATCGAGTTCAAACGACGTGATCTGGTCCTCAAGTCCATCGTACTCGCGCTGCTCCATGTAGGACAGCCTGGCTTCCTTCTTCCTGTTCCCATCGCCCGCCTCTTTGGCCCTGCTTTTTTCAACCGGCGATCGAGCGGCAGCCCTGTCGTTTTCCTGGACATGATCCAGCCACTGTTCATAATCGGCGTACCAAGCCACCATGCCGTCACCATCAAAACCGAGAACCCGGTCGCAGACCGCATCCAGCAGATAGCGGTCATGGGTGACAAGGACCAGTGCACCGGGAAACTCCTGCAGACTCTCCTCGAGCACATCGAGGGAGGGGATGTCGAGATCGTTGGTCGGTTCGTCAAGGAGCAGGATATCAGCGGGCTGGCGCATCAGAGAGGCGATCAGGATGCGGGCCTGCTCTCCTCCGGAGAGCTGAGCTACAGGCGTCTCCAGCTGATCCGGGCGAAAAAGGAACTTCTTCGCCCAGGACACCACATGCAGCGACCTGCCCATGTAGACAACCGCATCACCATCAGGAGCCAGGGCCCGACGCAGGGAAATCTCGGGGTCAATCTGCTCGCGCCGCTGATCAAAACTGACGACTTTGATGCCATCAGCGGCAAGGAGCGTGCCGGAGTCCGCCCGGGTCCCCTCCGGCGACACTGCCGCCGCGAGGATCTGCATGACTGTTGACTTGCCGCAGCCATTCCTGCCGAGAAGGCCGACGCGGGATCCCGGTGAAAGCAGGATGTCGAGTCCGGAGAAGAGCTTCTGCTCTCCATACGCCTTGGCCAAGCCTTTTCCCTCGAGCAGCTTCCTGGTCTTCCTGCCGGTCGCCTCAAAATCGATCTGCACCCGCGACGACGCCCTGTTGCGCCCCTTCACCTGGCTGAGTTCGTCCTGCAGGCGGCCGGCTTCCTCGATCCGGTAGCGGGCCTTGGTCGCCCGCGCCTTGGGGCCGCGCCGCAGCCATTCGGTCTCCCGCCGTACCTTGTTCGCCAGCCGCTCCTCCTCCTGCGACTGCTGCGCTAGAAAGTCCGCGCGCTCTTCGAGGAACCGGGAATAGCTTCCGGCGACCTGGAAGAGTCCATCCGGATAGACTGCCGACAGTTCCATGACCCGGTTGGTGCTGTTTTCGAGAAAACTCCGGTCATGGCTGACAAGCAAGCAGGCTGGCACGCGGATTCCAAGCGCCCCGTTCAGTAGCGATTCCAGCCAGAGGATTCCCTCGATATCGAGATGGTTGGTGGGCTCATCCATGACCAGAACATCCGGTTCCGCCAGCAGCGCCCTGCAGATGGCCAGTCTCTTCCGCCACCCACCGGACAATTCACCGACCGGCCTCCCTTGCTCCCTGAAGTCGGCAAGGCTCAGCAAGGTCTGTGCCCGGGTCAGCCTGTCCGCCTCAGCCTCCCTGTCCGACGCTGCCTGTGCCGACAGGAGATTCTCGATGGCGCCCACAGTCTCGTCGAAGACATCCGCCTGGGCGAGATAGCTGACCCTGGCCAGTTTCTGCACAACGACCTGGCCTTCATCGGCATCCTCAACTCCACAGATGATTCTGAGCAGAGTAGATTTTCCTGCCCCGTTTGGACCCACCAGGCCGATCCGCTCTCCTGCAGCTATGGACAGGTGGATATTGCGGAAAAGCGATCGTGCACCATACGCTTTTCCCAACCCTTTTGCAGTTATCAGCTTTGCCATGAACGAGATGTTGCCTTCTGTTATGAGGTGCCGCCATAGTCGGGAGTTCCTGCGTGGCGGGCACGGATTTCTGCGAGTAACCCTGCTCAAGGGATCACATTTTTCGATGCGATACGATCCCGTGGATTCCGGCGGCAGAGTGTCCGGTCAGCCGTCGAGGCTGCCGGCAAGCAGACCTTTTATGGTTGAATAAATCACTTGTCAAGAGTATAAACTATCAAATTTTGGCATGAACGTATTGATTCCACTGGATGATACGGGCTGCTTAGCCATCACACATACTCGTGTGGTTCACCGACAACCCAAATGGATCATGTGGAATGAGTGAACATTTCTACCTTATCCTCACCAGCGACAGTGGCCGGACCCACCGCCTGCAGATCCGGAAAAAGAGTTTTCAGAGCCTCTCCCTTCTCCTCCTCCTCGTTCTTTCCGGCCTGATCTTTTCCTCATCACTGACTGTCGGCCTCCACGTGAAGAATCGCCAATCCGCCGACAAGGTTGCCGGACTCAGGGAGCAACTTCGTCACAGCACCCAGCTTCTTGCCAGGCTGCAGCACGAAACCGAACAGTTCAAGCACCAGATGAACCTCGAGATCGCCAGCCTGCAGATTGCCAAGGCCCGGCAGGCGACCTCCTTCACCGAGGAAAAGGAGACCATCGTCTCCTCGGCGGTGGCCGAACTGAGCGACCGAAGCGAGCAGATCAAGGAGGTCATTGATACGCTTGGCCTGAAAACCCGCAAGAGTTCCCTCGCCAAGGTCGACAGAGGCGGACCTTTCGTGTCCCGGAAAGCGAGCGAGCATGACGACCTGCTGTTCACCACCGACAAATACATCGAGACCATTCGCTATACGCCTTTGGGCAGACCGGTTCCAGGATCTGTCTCATCCCCGTTCGGCTCTCGTCAGGACCCCATGAACAACGAGGGCGCCCTTCATACCGGCGTTGATTTCCGGTCCGCAAAAGGAGAGAAGATTCTCGCCACGGGAGCTGGCATCGTGACGCTGGCGAAGTCTAATGGCAACTATGGCAGATTTGTCCAGATCGACCATGGGAACGGGTACGTGTCCGGCTTCGCACATCTCGACCGCTTTCTCGTTAAAAAGGGCGACCGGGTTGAACGTGGCCAGGTAATCGGCCTGGCAGGCAGCAGCGGCAGGGCAACCGGCCCCCATCTCCATTACGAAGT
>CAYYWK010000119.1:0-7809 GCA_964475345.1 uncultured Desulfobulbus sp. | reverse complement strand
CGTCTGCTTTGACGAGTATCTGGTAAAAAATCCGCTCGCGAAGGGGAAAAGGGTGTCCAACCGGATTGTCCGCAAGGTAGTTGAAGGGGCGTCTGATCAACGATCTTCCCGGGATGTTCGGGCGCTTCCGGTTCTTCCCGGGTTCTCGGCAGAAACAGCTGTTGCGGACGAAGGGCATGTCCGCGAGGGTGACGAATCTGGGGATGAGCGCGGCGATCTTGAGTGAATCTCGCAGTTCTTGATCCACCACACTGTATTCGGCAGTTGTCTGCTATGATGCCGCTCTTTGCGCACTTGCCGGAAGTCTGCCTTTTAACGAGTGGTGCCCGGCATGCTCTATTTCGATCTCTGTAAAATCCCCTGGAGAGAACCCTGAAGCATTCTCCACGTGCACGATATGGTTGGAGCCCGTTCTGCCCTGAAATCCCGAATCTCCAGTATTTTCTATCATTACCTCAAGAAGGTTTCCCACATATTCCGTATTCCGTTCAAGGCTGATCTCGTCCTGTCGTTTCTGAAAGATTGCAAGTCGTTGCGACTTGAGTGTTTCCTCAATTTTTCCGGTAAATGCTGACGATCGGACTCCAGGCCTGTCCGAATATTTAAATGAAAATGAGCCATGGAATCTGACTCTTTCGAGAAGATCCATGGTATCCCTGAAGTCGCTGTCGGTTTCGCCGGGAAAACCGATGATGATATCCGTGGTCAGCGCCAGATCGCTCCTGGTCTGGAACAACTTGTCGACTTTATTCAGGTAGTCGGCCACCGTATATTTCCTGTTCATTTTCTGCAGGATCGCATCCGATCCAGACTGCACCGGGAGATGAAAATGCGGGCAAAGGATAGCGATTTCAGAAAAACAGGCAATCAGTTCGTCGGAAAGATCCTTCGGGTGCGAGGTCGTAAAGCGGAGCCGCCTGATTCCGGCAATACCGGCTATCCGGTGCAATAATTCCGGGAAAGAGCAGGGGAGGGCGGAGGAGTGGTTCTTCAATCCGTAGGAATTGACATTCTGGCCTAAAAGCGTGACCTCCAGTACACCTTGGTCGGCCAGCATGCGGATTTCTGAAAGGATGTCCTCGGGATTTCTGGAGATTTCGCGCCCTCGGGTATGCGGAACGACACAATAGGAGCAGTAATTGTCGCATCCCTGCATGATGGTGACAAACCGTTTGAAGGCGTGGACAGGTGCCGCTTGAGGGGGATCTTCACGCTGTTCGGGAAGAAACGGCGGTATCTGGAATTGACGATTCATCGCTGTTGCAACAACAGGTTTGCCAAACCGCTCCACATTTCGTAAGAGCGTCGCAATTTCATAGATATTCTGTGTTCCAAGGAGGAGATCGATGTGCGGCATACGCTGCAGCAAGTGTTCTCCTTCCTGCTGGGCGACACACCCTGCAACGCAGATTGTCATTTCTGGACGTTGTTCTTTGCACTTTCGCAAGGCACCCAAGAGGCTCATCACTTTTTGTTCAGCTTTGGCTCGAATTGTGCACGTATTGAGAACGACAAGATCGGCAGATTCCATGTCGCCTGTTTCCAGGTACCCCTGACCTTGGAGTATCTGGTGCATGATTTCGGAATCCCTCTCATTCATCTGGCAACCGAACGTTTTGAAAAATACTGTATTGTATTCCATGGTATTTCAATTATATATTCTAATTATTTAAACTGTTTTCAAGACTTTTGAGAGGCTGGCGAGCAATCCGAACAACTCTGCTTCACACCCGGTTGGATATCTCAGAAGCACAATCTGATCGTGTTCCTTGAGTTTGGATATGATTCCAATGTTATCGTATCCTTCAAGGGTGTTCTTGAGAATATGGTATTTTTTATCGTTGATTCGCAAATATAATTGGTGGAGTTTATGTACATTCATTAATTTACACGGAAATGGCTGCATCCTGTGAGCCGATCTGGTCTTTGTTTCTTGCAAGAAGCGGATAGACCACTTCTTCAAGGAATTCTTCTGTCTGCTGAGGCGCTCGGCCAATGAAGCCGTGCTGATTCAGCAAAATTTCTTCGAGCTCACCAAGAGAAAAGGGGACCCTGGGGTCGTCAGCGAGCCTGTCGAGCAGGTCGTTGTCTCTGCCGTCAAGCTTGATGGCTTTACCGGCTTCAACCGAGTGTTCTTTAACTATTTCGTGTATCGTCTGGCGACTCATTCCACGGGCGACGGCTTCCATGAGTATTTTCTCTGTGGCCATAAACGGCAGTTCAGCCTGAAGATGTTTAAAAGATTGTTGCGGATAAACAACCATATCCGATGATATATTAATATAAAGTTTCAAAATGGCATCAGTAAGCAGGAATGCTTGAGGGATATCCATCCGGCGTATGGCTGAATCATCAAGAGTCCTTTCGAACCACTGATTGCTGTAGGTTGCAGAAAAATTCGGAACTAGTCCCATCAACTTCCTGGCGAGTCCTGTCATTCTCTCTGCCCGCATTGGATTGCGTTTGTAGGCCATTGCTGAGGACCCGGTCTGATTTTTCTCAAAAGGCTCTTCCTGAACCTTGAGGTTTGACAAAAGGCGCAGGTCGACTGCGAACTTGTGCGCTGAGGCGCCGATACCAGCAAGGGTTTCAGCCATTTTCATGTCAAGCTTTCTGGAATAGGTCTGCCCAGTGACATCAAATGTAACGGTAAAACCTAATTTTCTGGCAACTAATTGATCCATTGCTCGAACTTTCTGGTGATCGCCATTGAAAAGCTCGAGAAAAGTCGCCTGGGTACCGACCGTACCCTTTGCTCCTCGCGCCCTGATATGTGATATGAAAAAATCGAGATACTCGAGGTCCATGATAAGATCCTGAATATACAAGGTGTTGCGTTTTCCAACGGTAACAGGTTGGGCGGGCTGGTAATGCGTGTAGCCCAAGGTTGGGGTGTTGCGATGTTCATAGGCGAAATCCGCCAGGTTCTTCATCACCTGCAGCACGGCCTCCCTTATAAGCGCCATCGCCTCTCTCTGGATGATCAGGTCGGTGTTGCAGACCACAAACTGCGATGTCGCGCCAAGGTGGATTATTCCAGCTGCTTGCGGGCATTTAAGCCCAAACTCGTAAACGTGCGCCATGACGTCGTGGCGGATTTCTCTCTCCTTG
This sequence comes from uncultured Desulfobulbus sp., assembly GCA_964475345.1. Taxonomy (GTDB): domain Bacteria; phylum Desulfobacterota; class Desulfobulbia; order Desulfobulbales; family Desulfocapsaceae; genus Desulfoprunum. The sequence continues at coordinate 4,698 of CAYYWK010000119.1, read as the reverse complement.
GCAGCGGCTGTTTCGTAGTCGATGTTGTTCCAGTTGGAACGCATTTCATCAAGCATCGCTTGGGTGACGATATCAGTCAGGCCGAGTTCATGTTGAGCCTCGGCCAGGGCGATCCAGCATTTTCTCCAGGTTGTGAATTTCTTTTCCTCTGAAAACAGTTCCTGCATTTTTCTGCTGGTATACCTGCTGACCAGTGGTTCCTGATAGACATCTCTCGGCATACGTGTATCTCCGCAATATCACAAAGTGGTTAATAAAATTTACTTATCTCGTTGTATTGTCGTCGCTGCTTCAACCAATCACACGGTTGCTCGGTTGAATGAGCAGTTTATACCACTTTTCAAGGTCTATTTCTTGGGCAATATAAATGTCGCATAATGAATATTATGTTTATCAATATTAACTATATGTAATCATGACGCATTTACTTCACTGTTTGAAAGGATGATTTCGTCATTCCCAAGATTTGGATCTGCCAGTTAAGTTTACCGTCAAACCTGTTGGGATTGATTGTATAGACAACTTCGCAGGTTCTTCCCTCTTCCAGAATGCTTGTCCTTTCTCCAAGAGAAAAGCCTATACCTCTACATCCGCCGTTGTCTGATCTGAAGGTAACCAAGAGATGCTCCCTGTTTTTACCGATTTGCCTATACTCTATGATTGTTGCGGATGAGTCTCTAAATATCGGACGTTCATTGCCTTTACCGAAAGGTTCGAGCAGTTGCAGATTGTTGACATTGACTTGTGCCAAGGCGTTCTGTATTGGAAAATGACATGTCACCGTACCGATGCCTGGTAATTTTTCAAACCTGAATGACTTCAGCGATTCGCAAAAAGATTGTGAGAACCCTTCCACATCTTCGGATTTTAGGGAAAGACCAGCTGCGCAGGAATGTCCTCCATATTTCAGGAGTTTCCCTTGGCAAGTTGATAATACTTTCATGATATCATACCCTTCTGGAGATCTGCAGGAACCGCGGATGATCGGTTTTTCGCTTGTTGCTGCTGATGCATGCGCAAGGACAATAGCCGGATAGCCGTATATCTCAACAAGCTTTGCAGCAAGAATTCCCAGAATTCCCTGATGAAAATCCCCCAGGACAATGCAGCATTGTTCCTTTCTCACCTTGCCTGCATCAATTTGTGCTAAAGCATTTTCTAGATTGTATTTACAAATATCTTTTCTTTGGGTATTTATTATTCTCAGATTTCTGGCCAAGGATGACGCTTCCTTTTTGTCCTGACAGACCAGAAGTCTGACGGCCAGGTCTGCTTTCGCCATTCGCCCTGCCGCATTTATCGTCGGTCCAATCTGATATGCTATGTCATCCGAGAAAATCCTGCCTTCCGAAATGCCGGTTTCATGGAGCAATGCCTTTAAGCCTGAAAGTTTTGTGTTTTCGAGCACTTCAAGACCGGCACTGACAAGCACTCTGTTTATGCCCTTAAGCGGAACCATATCTGCCACGGTGCCCAGAGCAACGTAGCCAAGCAATTCCTTGAGATTGGGTTCGTGCAATTTTCTGAAATACCCTTTTTCTCTCAGGTGCGAACGCAGACCTGCGGCGAGATAAAAAGCCACCCCTGCCCCGGCCAGAGGGTATTCATGGAATCTACAATCAACCTGCCTTGGGTTGATGACCGTACATGAAGGAAGTTTTTCTGGGATTGCATGATGATCGGTAACAATGACTTCAGTGCCCCACTTTTGCACCTCGTCGATTTCGCTATGATTTGATATTCCGCAATCCACTGTTATGAGCAAGTAGTTAAAATCTTTATTTTCTTCTCCTATTTTTCGTAGTGCTGGAACATTGAGGCCATATCCTTCTGATTCTCGATCTGGAACATGCCAGCTGACGGTTTTTCCCAAGGACCTGAAAAAAGTGACAAGCAATGCAGTTCCCGCTGTTCCGTCAACATCGTAATCTCCCCAGATAACAATTCTTCGTCTTGTTTCAATGAAAGAAGTTATTGTTTCTACTGCAGCCTGCATGCCCTTCAGCAGAAACGGCGAAGGAAGATTGTTCAGATGCGGGTGGAGAAAGTCTTCAATGGCAATTTTGCCGATGATTCCCCTCCTCTCAAGGATTGTCCTGAACACTGGCGGAAAGTTTTCATAGCGGATGTTCATATACGACCATCTTGTGGTTAAAAATATTTAAATTACAGATTGTTAAGCCAGCGAGATACCATATCGCCAATCTCGGCGGATTCAGTTTGAGAAAACCAGGCAATGGATGGGTTGGCACTGAACCATGTATATTGGCGCTTGGCATATCTTCGTGTGTCTCTGGAAAGTTTTTCGATCGTTTCATCCATCGTCCATATCTTTTCGAGATACTGTACCATGTGCCTGTAACCGATTGCGCGCATCGAAGGGAGGTCTTTCTGGTAGCCCCATGCGAGAAGGCAAGCGACCTCCTCTTCAAGACCGTCTTCAATCATCCTGCGGCAGCGCTGGTTGATGCGTTGATAGAGAACATGCCGTTCGCAGGTGATGCCAATCTGCAGGATTGGCGGTTGCGTATCGTGTTGGTGATTCTTGTGCTGTTGCTCAAGATGGTATGACCAGGGTTTGCCGGTAATATGAAAAATCTCCAGTGCCCGGACGATGCGCTGGTGATCATTGGTGTGAATCCTTGCTGCGGAAACAGGATCGCAGGCAGTGAGTTCGGCGTGCATCCCGGCTGCCCCCGTTTCGGCCAGTCGCAGCTGCAATGCCTGGCGGATCGCATGGTCCCCCGGCAGACATTCGAACATCCCTTCCAGGAGCGCGCGAAGATACAGGCCGGTGCCGCCGGTGACAATAGGCAATTTCCCCCTTGAGTGGATTCCAGCTATCGCGGTACGGGCGTCCTTTGCAAACCTGGCTGCGTCGTACTGTTCATCTGGGTTGACGATATCGATGAGATGGTGCCTGAACTGCGCACGTTCAGCGGCGCTGGCCTTGGCGGTCCCGATATCCATATATCTGTAGACCTGCATCGAGTCTGCGCTGACGATTTCACCAGCGAACCTCTCAGCCAGTTCCAGGGACAGTGCAGTTTTGCCAATGGCGGTCGGGCCAATCAGAACGACAAGAGGCTGCGCTTCGTTCGACAGAAGGGTCATGGTGTTTCTGCAAATGAAAATTTCTTTTCGAGACGACGTACTTTTTTGGCGCCAATGCCAGGAATCCTCAGAAGATCGCTGCTGTCTCGAAAAACAAATCCTTCGCGGCGCAGTTTGAGAATCTCGCTGGCCAGATGCGGGCCAATACCGTCGATTGACTCAAGCAGTTCTGTATCAGCCTGATTGATGGGGACTGGATAAAAAAAGAACGGGGTGACCTCCGGTTCGACGAGGGCGATGGGAACTGCCTGGGTGTCATCGGGAGTATACGCTACTGCCAGATTGTTGTCCCGCCAGATGACCTGGAGGGCATCGCTTTCTTGATTGAAATGTGTATTGTAACGCAAATAGAGCGACTTGGACAAAATATATAGAAATAAAATGACGCCAATGCAGAGGGAGATGACAATGCGTCTGTCAGGCAAAGGGGCTGGTGGCAAAGGTGTTTCGCCTGATGAAGAAGGAGTTCTGAACATTTGTTCGACCAGGGTAAAATCTTATGGGAAAAATGCAACGGCTAACCTGATGAACGGCGGATCCAGGCTCGCAGATTTTTCTTGTTTTCGCGATCCGCATTCATTATAGCTCCCTAACCTGAACTGACAGGAATGCAAAATATCTGAGGAAACTGCGTGATAGAGCGGGAAACTTTCAACATTGTGCTCGTCGAGCCGGAAATCCCTCCCAACACGGGGTCGATTGCACGATTGTGTGGAGCTACCAACGCCATTCTGCACCTGGTGCATCCCCTCGGTTTTTCGACCTCGGACAGGCACCTCAAACGCGCAGGTCTCGATTACTGGGAGCATGTGCACATTATCCACTGGGACAACCTCGATGCTTTCCTGCAGGCCCAGGATGAGCGAAAACTCTTTTTCTTTACGACCAAGGTCAAAAGATCGTATACTGCGGCCTTGTTCAGTCAGGGCGACTATCTTGTCTTCGGCAGGGAGACACAAGGCCTGCCGGCAGACATTCTCACGTTGTACACTGACCGTTGTTATACCATACCGATGGAAAACAGCCATATCCGCAGCCTGAATCTCGCCATGAGCGCAGGTATCGTCCTTTATGAGGCGATACGCCAGATCGGTGTGAACGGGTTGCAGGTGTGATCTGCACCCCTGCCGGTCTGGTTTTCGAACCATCTTATCATTTTTGCCTATTTTGAAGGAGATACGTACATGGTTGAACGCATTTACAATTTCAGTCCCGGTCCGGCGGTCCTTCCCTGCGAGGTGCTGGAGCAGGCTGCACGGGATATCGTCAATTTCCAGGGCCTGGGCATGGGCTTGATCGAAGTCAGCCATCGTTCGAAGCAGTTCATTGCGGTGATGGATGAAGCCGAGGCTCTCCTGCGTGAATTGATGGGGATCCCGGACAATTACAAGGTTCTTTTTCTGCAGGGCGGGGCATCCAGCCAGTTTTTCATGCTGCCGATGAACCTGCTCGGCCCCGGCAGGAAAGCCACCTATCTCAATACCGGAACCTGGGCCGAGAAGGCCATCGAGGAAGCGCAGCTGTTCGGCGACGTCGAGGTGGCCTATGCGAGCGAAAGCCTCAATTTTACCAGGGGGCCGAAGC
>CAYYWK010000118.1:0-7815 GCA_964475345.1 uncultured Desulfobulbus sp. | reverse complement strand
TGTCGCTGTTGCGCACCTGCCGCAGCACCGATTCGACGTCTTCTGTGGAGAGGAAGAGGGCTTTCAGCAGCGGGTTGTCGGCATAGGTCTTCGGTTGCAGCAGTACAGGACCGGGAATTCCCGCCACCAGGTCGTTGCAATATGCGGCAGCCGTCGCCAGCGAGGGCAGCAGGCGCCTTCTGTAACCGCTGGCAAGGCGGATCAGCGGGTCGGCGATCTCGATGACCGCCTCGATTTCGGCAAGCAGGGCCTTTCTGAACTGCCTCCTTTCCTGCAGGCCGCTGATTTCCCTGCGCAGCCAGACAAGAGCTTCGCTCAACATGATAGGGGTCTCCTCTGCCGGAAAGGGGGTGGAATGCCGGCGCTTCCACCTGGCCTGCATAACCGGTGGAGGGCCTTGGTCCTTTACACTCTCCTTCAACTATACGTACAGATGCTGAACGTGCAATTGCCGGGGGTGGCAAAAGGTCGCTGCCGCGCCGGCAGGCGGCGGTTTTGCAATCGCTGCATGCGCGTGCGAGAGCGGATCAGGCTGGGTCGGGAAGGAGGAAGATTCTCCTTGAGTTTTGCCCTGTAGTTTGTTACGCAAAGGCATTGTCAACAATGCGGATTCTTCGCAACGGGAGGTAGCTGGCCATGCACGATCGCGGAAAAAACGAGCCCGTTGAGCTGGTCTGTCCCCTGTGTCGGCAGCGAAAGATCGTCTACCTGCCGATTGAGGAAATGCCCCGGTGCCCCAACCCCGAGTGCAAGGGGGTGCGGATGATCATCGAAGAGTTGCTTGACGAGGGGAAATCATTCTGAAAAAGCGGATGGCACGGGACCTTGCTGAAACCGGGGTTCTCTCAAACCTGAAATTGAAGAAAAGGAGATGACAATGAAGAAGCTTATCCAGCTGTTGGCAGCGCTGATGGTGTTTGCGTTTGCCGCAACCGCCATGGCCGGCACCCTCGAAGAGATCCAGAAGCGCGGAAAGCTGCGGGTCGGCATGGAACCTGGCTATATGCCGTTCGAGCTGCAGAACAAGAAGGGCGAAATCATCGGTTTCGACGCCGACATGGCGGCTACGATGGCCAAGGCCATGGGGGTGAAGCTGGAACTGGTCAGCACTGCCTGGGACGGCATCATTCCCGCCCTGCTCACCGACAAGTTCGACGTGATCATGTCCGGTATGACCCTGACCCAGGAGCGGAACATGAGCATCAACTTCGCGCCGCCCTATGTCGTCATCGGCCAGACCGTCCTGTTGAAGAAGGATCTTGCCGGCGCCGTCAAGTCCTACAAGGACCTCAACGATCCCAAGTACACGATTGCCTCGAAACTCGGCACCACCGGTGAGCAGGCCACCAAGCGCATGATCCCCGACGCCAAGTACATCAGTTACGAGACCGAGCAGGAAGGCGTCATCGAACTGGTCAACGGCAAGATCGATGCCTTCATCTACGACCAGCCCTACAATATCGTTGCCGTTGGCCAGAAAGGCCAGGGCAAGATCGTCCATCTCGACACCCCGTTCACCTTCGAGCCGATCGCCTGGGGTGTCCGCAAGGGTGATGCCGATTTCCTGAACTGGCTGGAGAACTTCATGTTCCAGGTCAAGAACGACGGGACCTACGACCGTCTGTACCACAAATGGTTCCAGGATGATGCCTGGTTAACCGAAATCCAGTAAAAACATAGGATTCACATTGAACGCCACAGATAGCACGTGGCCCTGGAAGATCTTGCTGGCGGTCATCCTCCTCGGGGTGGCCGCTGCAACCTGGGGGGCCGTTGCAAAGATCGATTACGAATGGCGCTGGTACCGGGTCCCCCAGTATTTCTTTTACAAGGCGGAAGATCTGCAGAAGGCCCCCTTCGATGGCCGGGTCTTAGCGCTTGAGGCAAAAGGTGACGTGACCGCTGTCTCGCTGAAGGGATTCAATGATGAGCAGGCAGTCCTGAAAGTCGACACGAAATCCCTGAAAGTCGAGGCCAAGGAAGAGGTCTTTGCCGGCGACGCGATCGGCGTCGATTACAGCTGGAAGATGGGGCCGCTGATCATGGGGATGTGGACGACGATCTGGATTTCGTTCGTCTCCGGTGTCCTTGGCCTGATCATCGGCCTGCTCACAGGTCTGGCGAGGATTTCCAAAAATTTTACTATCAATGGTCTGGCCGCGATCTATATCGAATTTATCCGCGGCACGCCGCTGCTGGTCCAGATCTTCATCGCCTATTTCTTTGTCGGCACAGTTTTCAACCTCAGCCGGAATGTCGCCGGTATCGGTGCCCTGGCCCTGTTTGCCGGTGCCTATACCGCCGAGATCGTCCGGGCTGGCATCCAGTCGATATCCAAAGGCCAGATGGAAGCCGCGAGGTCCCTTGGCCTGACCCTGCCCCAGGCGATGATCGACATCATCCTGCCCCAGGCCCTGAAGCGGATCCTGCCGCCGCTCTCCGGTCAGTTCATCAGTCTGATCAAGGATTCGTCTCTGGTTTCGGTCATCGCCATTACCGACCTGACCAAATCCGGCCGGGAAATCATCACCAGCACCTTCGCCACCTTCGAGGTCTGGCTGGTGGTTGCGGCCATGTACCTGATCATCACCTCGGTGTTGTCGCAGCTGGTCTTCTACATGGAACGGAGGTTCGCCGTCAGTGATTAAAGCCGTCGATGTCAAAAGAATATTCTCCGGCCGCGGGATCACCGTCCGGGCGGTGGACGGGGTCTCCCTGGAAGTCGCCAAGGGCGAGGTGGTGGTGGTCATCGGTCCGTCCGGTTCCGGTAAATCGACTTTCCTGCGCTGCATCAACGGCCTGGAGTCGTTCAACAGCGGTCATATCCTCATCGACGGCGTCGACCTTGCCGATCGCAAGACAAATATCAACAAGATCCGGGCCGAGGTGGGGATGGTCTTCCAGCAGTTCAACCTCTTTCCCCACAAGACCGTTCTCGAGAACCTGACCCTGGCCCAGATCCGGGTCCGCAAACGGACCAGGGCGGCGGCCGATGAAAAGGCGCGGCAGCTGCTGACCAAGGTCGGCATCGCCGAAAAGGAGAAGGAATACCCCTCCCGCCTGTCCGGCGGCCAGCAGCAGCGTGTGGCCATTGCCCGCGCCCTGGCGATGGACCCGAAGATCATGCTCTTCGACGAGCCGACTTCGGCCCTTGACCCGGAGATGGTCGGCGAGGTTCTCGATGTCATGAAGCAGCTGGCCCGCGAGGGGATGACCATGGTGGTGGTGACTCACGAGATGGGCTTTGCCCGCGAGGTCGCCGACCGGGTCATCTTCATGGACCAGGGCAAGGTGGTGGAGGTCGGAACCCCCGAACACTTCTTTACCGCCCCGCGGGAGGAAAGAACCCAGCTCTTCCTGAAGCAGGTTCTCTGATAACGGGCGCGGCTTTCATGACATGGCTGAGCCCCCGCCACAGCAATGCAAAGAGATGATGTCGAAGTCGACAATAAACAAACAGTTTACCAAGTTTATGGAGGATCGTGTGATGCGCGTGCTCAGTGCCCTCGCCGTACTACTGCTCTGTCTGAGTTTTTCCACCGTTCAGGCAGCCGACAAGGAAATCAATGTCGGCTTCATCTATGTTTCGCCGATCGGCGATGCGGGATGGTCCTATGCCCATGACATGGGGCGCAAGGGCCTTGACGGGATGCCCGGGGTCAAGACCTCCTATGTCGAGGCGGTCGCCGAAGGTCCCGATTCCGAGCGGGTCATGCAGAACATGGCCCGCAAGGGGTATGATCTGATCTTTGCCACCAGCTTCGGCTACATGGACCCGATGCTGAAGGTCGCCAAGCAGTTTCCCGATGCCAAATTCATGCACTGCTCCGGTTTCAAGATGGCCGACAACATGGGCAACTACTTCGGCCGCATGTACCAGGCCCGCTATCTCTCCGGCATGGTTGCCGGCGGCATGACCACGAGCAAGACCATCGGCTACGTCGCCGCCTTCCCGATCCCGGAGGTCATCCGCGGCATCAACGCCTTCGCCCTGGGCGTCCAGGCGGTCAATCCCGAGGCCACCGTCCGGGTGGTCTGGACCAAGACCTGGTATGACCCGGCCACCGAAAAAGAGGCCGCCAAATCGCTGCTCGACGTCGGTGCCGATGTCATCGCCCAGCACCAGGATTCACCCGGCCCTCAGGAAGCGGCCCAGGAAAAGGGCGTCTATTCCATCGGCTACAACTCCGACATGAGCGCCTTCGCCCCGAAGTCCCATCTGACCGCGCCGATCTGGAACTGGGCGCCGTTTTACAGGAACGTCGTCGAGCAGGTGCAGAAGGGAACCTGGAAGGCCGAGTCGGTCTGGCCGGGGATGGAGACCGGCATCGTCGATCTCGCCCCCTTCGGACCGATGGTCCCCAAAGATCTGCAGGATAAGGTCATGGCCGCCAAGGCTGATATCGTCGCCGGCAAGAACCAGATCTTCGTCGGCCCGATCAAGGATCAGCAGGGCGCAGTGAAGATTGCCGAAGGCGTGGTCGCCCCCGACGCGGACCTGCTGGGCATGACCTGGTTCGTGCAGGGCGTGGTCGGCACCACCGAATAGGAAGTTCCTCACTGCATACGAACGACGGATAACGGATGTTCCGGATTCGGATCACCAAGAGAAAGGAGCCCCGCGGTTGGAGCTCCTTTCTTGTTTTAGCGGCAGCCGTCGCCCTGTCGCTGGCGCTGAGCGGGGTGCTGCTCGGCCTGCGGGGGACACCGCCGCTCGAGGGGCTGGCCGTGCTGTTCCGGGGGGCCTACGGTTCACGGTTCGCCATCGAGGACTGCCTGGTGAAGGCGATCCCGATCTTTCTCTGCTCCCTCGTGGTGGGCTTGGCCTTCCGCCTGCAGGTGTGGAATATCGGCGCCGAGGGTCAGTTCGCCCTCGGCGCGGTGGGCGCCAGCTGGGTGGCGCTGACCTTCCCGGATCTGCCGTCTCCACTCATGCTGCCGGCGATGATCGCCATGGCGGCGCTGGCCGGCGGCCTGTGGGGGATGATCCCCGCCGTTTTGCGCCAGCGGCTGAAGACCAACGAGATCATCGTCACCCTGATGCTGAACTATATCGCCATTCTCTTTCTCGACTACCTGGTCTACGGCGTCTGGAAGGATCCAACCAGCTTCGGTTTTCCGATGACCAGCGAGTTCCCGACGCAGGCGGTGGTCGGCCGGATCGGGTCCACCGGCGTCAACTGGGGGCTGGCCCACTGCCTGGTGCTCGGGATAGCGGTCTGGGTGCTGATCCGTTTCACCCGGCTCGGTTACGAGCTGAAGGCGGCCGGCGACAGCGTCCGGGCCGCACGCTACGCCGGCATCCCCTATGACCGCCTGGTGGTGATGGTGATGGTGATCAGCGGGGCGCTGGCCGGCTGGGCCGGGTTCCTCGAGGCATCAGCCACCATCAACCGGCTGCAGCCGAGCATCATGGTCGGTTACGGCTATACCGCCATCGTCGTCGCCTGGCTGGCCCGGCTCAATCCGCTGGCGATCGCCTTCGCCTCCTTTCTGCTGGCCGGACTGCGGGTGGGCGTGGAGAACCTGCAGCTTGACCTCCAGGTGCCGGCCGCCTTCGGCGGCATCCTCGAGGGCCTGATCCTGCTCACCGTCCTGGCCGGCGGCTTCTTCAACCTGTACCGTTTCACCATGAGGAGGACCTGATGGAACTGGCGATCATCGTCCCCCTGCTGGCGGCGGCGGTTCAGTCCGGCACGCCGATCCTCTACGCGACCCTGGGGGAGATCTTCACCGAAAAATCCGGTGTTCTCAACCTCGGGGTTGAAGGGGTGATGATCCTCGGCGCGCTGACCGCCTTCGTGGTCGCGCTGGGAACCGGCAACTCGGTTCTCGCCTTTGTCACGGCAGGCCTTGCCGGGACGCTGGCGGCGGCGCTCCATGGTGTTGTCTGCCTGTGGTTCAAGGGCAACCAGGTGGTCTCCGGCCTGGCGTTGGCCATCCTCGGCAGCGGTCTCGCCGATTATCTCGGCACCGGCTACGTCGGTCAGACCGCACCCGGCTTTTCGCCGGTGGCGGTGCCGGTGCTGAGCGGCATACCGGTCCTGGGACCGATCTTTTTCAACCACGACCCGCTGGTCTACCTCACCTACCTCATCCCGCCGCTACTGTGGCTGCTGCTGATGCGCACCAGACCCGGCCTGTGCCTGCGGGCGTCCGGGGAATATCCAGCGGCTGCGACCGCGGCTGGCCTCAATGTCGACGGCCATCGCTGGTGGGGTATCCTGATGGGGGGATTTTTCATGGGTCTGGGCGGAGCGTACCTGTCGCTGGCCTACACCCACCTGTGGACCAACAACCTGACCGGCGGCCGGGGCTGGATCGCCGTGGCCCTGGTCATCTTCGCCTTCTGGCGGCCGGGACGGGCCGTCTTCGGCGCCTATCTCTTCGGCGGCATCATGGCCCTGCAGCTGCGCCTGCAGGCCTCCGGCACCCAGCTGCCTTCCTCGCTGCTGCTGATGCTGCCCTATGCCCTGACGGTGATCGTCCTGGTGCTGTCCTCGTGGCGGCGCGGGATGAGCGAGGCCCCGGCAGCGCTGGGGGTAAATGTCGAGCCGACCGATTAGCGGAGCCGCCCTGTCACGGGCCATCTGTACTCATACTTGAGAGGAAACACCCATGTCGACGACCAGCAAGTACCGCAAGACCTACCCGATATCCTGGGACCAGCTGCACCGTGACTCCAAGGCACTGGCCTGGCGACTGCTCAATCAGGACTACTTCAAGGGCATCATCGCCATCACCCGCGGCGGACTGGTGCCGGCGGCGATCATCGCCCGGGAGCTCGATATCCACCTGGTGGACACCATCTGCGTATCGAGCTATGACTGGAAGGACAAGAAAGGCGATGCCGATGTGCTGAAGAAATTCGACGGCAACGGCGAGGGCTGGCTGCTCATTGACGACCTGGTGGACACCGGGCGAACCGCCACCATCGTCAAGCAGATGGTGCCGAAGGCGCATTTCGCCACGGTTTACGCCAAACCGGCGGGACGGCCCCAGGTCGACACCTTCATCACCGAGGTCAGCCAGGATACCTGGATTCTCTTTCCCTGGGATACCGAATCGCAGTTCGTCACCCCGCTGGCGGGCCAGGAGCGGACCGACAGATGACCGGCAAGCAGCCGCTGATCCGCCTTGCGGGGATTTCGAAATCCTTCGGCGAGGTCCATGCCAACCGCGATATCACGCTCGATATCGAAGAGGGAAAAATCCTGGCCCTGCTGGGCGAGAACGGGGCCGGCAAATCAACGCTGATGTCGATCCTCGCCGGGCAGCTGCAGCCGGACAACGGGTCCATCTTCCTCGAAGGTTCGCCGGTTGCGCTGACGTCAACCGACAGGGCGATCGCAGTCGGCATCGGCATGGTATACCAGCATTTCAAGCTGGTGGAGGCGATGACCGTCGCCGAGAACATCCAGTTCGGGCATACCGGCGGCATGTGGCTGAACTGGCCGGAGATCCACCAGGAGGTGCGGGAACTCGCCCGCCAGTACGGGATGAAGGTCGATCCGGCGGCACGGATCGGCAGCCTGTCGATGGGTGAAAAGCAGCAGGTCGAGATACTCAAGCTGTTGCATCGCCGCAGCCGGATCCTGATCTTCGACGAGCCGACCGCTGTCCTGACCCCGCACGAGGCCGACAACCTGTTTGCCACGATGAAGCTGATGGTCGGCCAGGGCAAGGCCATCGTCTTCATCAGCCACAAGCTCGAGGAGGTCCTGGCGATCGCCGACAATATCGCCATTCTCAGGCGGGGAGAGGTGGTGGACCGGGTGGCGGCGGCGGCGGTCTCTTCGGCGGCCGAACTGGCCG
>CAYYWK010000117.1:0-7817 GCA_964475345.1 uncultured Desulfobulbus sp. | reverse complement strand
AGGAAAGGCTGCGTTGAAAAACTGGGGCTGACATCAAATGAGGAGAGCTTTTGACAAAATACAACAAAAATTAAAGGGGATAATGAGCGATATCATTATCCCCTTTTCCATTGAAGGCGTAAATTTCAGTTTGCCGCTGCTGTCAGTTGAAGACCTAAAAAATTAACCTGGTGTGCCAAATATTGTTGTCGTTGCCCCTGTGGTCGACGTCACCTCCGCAGGAACCCCTACAGAGCAACGAGCCACCCCACTGGCACCCGTAGCCGTCGTGACCACGGAAACGGCAGTAATTCCTGAGCCACCTCCTATTGACATGGTAGCCGAATAATTTCCGGAAGCGTTAGTCGTTGTAGTGACATTCATCGAGAACCCAGCGCCACCCGAAGCAGTAGCAACAATTGCTATAGGCACGTTAGCCGTAGGCGGGGTGACAAAACCGGTAACGAGGATCGTCACCGATGCAGTTTCCTGCGTACCGGCCGTCAAGACGACTGAACACGGATCGTTGAGTGTGGAACCGCTGGTCGCTGCATGCGCAGGAAGCACGACCTGACCGATAATCGGTTGGGTCCATTGATCAGGCAGAATCGAATACGTTGCCAGAACACCCATGCCAACAGCAATCTTACGCATGGCGTTCCGTCGTCCCTGATCCACGGTGCTCACTTGATCTTCAACATGACCTGTACTGTTTCCCTTCGATTCCATCCTTCTGTCCCCCTTAGCATACGCAATACTGGTTGAAAAGGTGCAAACCATTTATCCAGTCGATGTTTCGACTATTAATGACTTGAAATGAATTAGTACTCGAGCTTCCAGTCTTTCGCAATCTTAAATCGTTAGAGCTTGCATTTCACAATACCGTCCGGCGTATGCGCACCAAGGTACTTCTCGGCGGATTTGAAATGTGCTTTATAAACAGTCGTGGTACCGTGGAACACAGGTCTCGTTACATCATGGAATCTCGAGATTATCTATCCAAGATCTATCGCACTTCAGACAGCACCCATCTACCGTTATCCGTTTATCAGTTGGAACACGATGAAATTCGATACCCTCAAACTCGTCTACCTCCACCCCACCAGAACCGGTGGCACCCAGGTTGAAAACATCATCTGTGAGAACCTCGGCATCAGAAAAAATCCGGTCGATCAGCCAGACACGGAACTGATGTTCGGTTACCACTCCTTTCAATACGGTAATCTGCAGCACCTTACCCTCGCCGAGATGTCCATCCTCTCATCTGCCGACCTGGGTACCTATTCGATCCTGTGCAGTATCCGCAATCCCATATCGAAGTTTGTTTCAGCCTATTTTTACAACGGCTGCGACCAGAAATTTATCCGGCCCGGCGAATTCCTCGCCAGGCTCTCCGTCCAGCCAATCCAGCATTTTCTGCCGCAGACACACTACACCCACAAGAAGGGCACAGCGATTTACTCCTATCTGATCAGGCAGGAACATTACCGGCAGGATCTGCAGAAATTCTGCGAAACCTTTGATTTCCAGTGGACCGTCCATGAGAAATTTAACACCAGCGGCAATCCAGCCTATAACGCCTATAAAAACCGAAATGAGACCGACCTGTTCCATAGTTTTTTCACAAGGGACGAGCGGCAGCTCTTTTACAGGCTTTACCGGAAAGACTTCCATCTCCTTTATCCGGACTACGTCGATATCGTCGAAAATATGCTATGATCCTGAAATGAAACCCGGACAAACAAGGCTTGCAGCCAACAACACACCGCCCCCGCCCGCCGAGGGATCCTTTTCGATGACTCTCCCCCGCCGACCAGATACTGAAATGGTCCAAACAGCGGATCTGCTGACTGTCAAGTGGCTGCACCCCGCACCTGAAAGGCACCCCGTAAACCTCGCCCTGCACGAAGTGGCCGCTCTCCTTGCCGAGCATAACTCGACTGACCGCAACAGGGACGGAAAACTGGTATTGTTCCAGGCCATCGAGCCGGATCATTGTCAATCCCTCATCGAGATCGCGTGGCAGAACGGGTGGATCGTCGGCACCATCAAGGAAGACATGCGGCACAAGGCTATGCCCGATTTCTCGCAGACCATCGGCACAACCCTGTTGATATCATCCGCCCACAGATCGTATTCCCCCGTATCTGTGAACGCCCCCGTTGCCGCGCTGCCGGCTCGGCACACCTGGCCCGAGGACGAATGTGCGGCGATTCTGTTCACCTCCGGTTCCACCGGCCTGCCGAAGGGCGTCTGCCACTCCCGGGGCAATATGCTCCGGTCTGCGGAGCTGTTTGTCCGACATTGCAACCTCAGGGAACACGATCACCTGCTCTGCCTGGCTCCCATTCACACGGCATCGGGTTTCCGAGCCCTGCTCATGCCCCGGTTTACCGATGCCAGGATTACACTCTATCAGCCGGCAGGCGAAACCTTCCTTAAAATTATCAACAATATAGCCAGATCGAAACCGACAGCCATTCTCTGCGGACCGGTCTTCATTCACCAGGTGGCGAGCTACGGCATGCGCCTGCGCGAATCCCTGCGGAGCGTGAAAATCCTCTTCAGCGCCGGAGCGGCGCTGCTGCAACAGGACAGAGATACCATCGAAGCCTGTCTGCCCATCAAGGTCTGGAATATCTATGGGCAGACGGAGACCGCTGGCATCGCCCTTGCCGACAGCGCCGAATACCGCAGCACGAGCAATCTCCCCCATCCCTGCAGCGGTGTCCGGGTAAGTCTGGAGCCGAATGACGCGGTTTCCGGGACGTTCCGGCTCCATATTGCCAGTCCGAACCTCTATCTGGGCTATCTCGGGGAACCGCTCTGCCGACGCGCACTGCACGACACGGGAGATCTGGTTGTGCCGACCGCCAGCGGGGATCTCAGTCTGATCGGACGGGCTTCCAACACTTTCAAGGCGCCATCGACCGAATGGCTTTTCCCGGAATTACTGGAAAACTGGCTGAAAGAACAGGATTATGCCGAAGATGCCTACGTCAGGGGAATACCGGTCCATGGCGGCCATGGCTGTGAGGTATGGCTCGATGCCTGCCGGCCGTACAGCCGTCGGGACATAGAGGCCGAAATTGCGGCCCGCTTCGGCGGCGACTACAAGCCGGTTCACTGGCATGACTGCCGGATCGTCCGTACTGAACTCGGCAAGATCAGCCAGTTCCTGAAAAAAGACCTTCCACTGCCGACAAAATGACAGACAAGCAAACCTATTCCTCCCTGCTCTATGCGAAGATCCGGCAGCGGGGCCGGAACGGGGCCGTCTTCGCGGAAATTGCCGGATCGGAACTGACCTACCGCCAGCTTCTGCACGCCATCAGGACTCTGGCGACATTTTTCAGGGATTCCGGGCTGCACAAGGGCGACCGTCTCGTCATCTGCACCAGGCATGACCGGCATGCGACGCTGCTGTTCATCGCCGCCCTGCTCGAAGGCTTGACCCCGGCCATGCTGTCGGCGGAAACGAGGTCCGAACGGATGCGGGCGATCGTTACGAAACTTCATCCTGCAATGATCTTTGCAGACACTGAATTGATCGTATCCATGACCTGGCTGCAGGCGCATCAGTGCGTGCCGATCGAGAACTCTCCCGGACAACAGGCGGAGGACAGCCTTCCCCACCTGCAGAGAGGGCACGCCGCAGAAGCCGCCCCTGTCTTTCCGGCCCTGACGAATCGCTTTCCGGAGACGGATCCCGCATGTTCAGCTGCTGCCGATGACATTGCCTATATCATTTTCACCTCGGGAACCACCTCGGCGCCGAAAGGAATTCTCATCACCCATGAGAACCTCTTTGAGCACCTGGAAACCATCATCCGGATCTTTTCCTATACCGCCGACTGCCGGATCTTCAACAACATGGCCCTCGCCCATGCCGACGGCCTCGTCCAGGGTCCCCTGCTGGCGCTTGCCTCCGGTGCCAGCCTCTTCCGTCCGTCGGGCTTTACCATCCAGAACCTGGAACCCCTGCTCGACACCATCGCCTCAAGGCGTATCAGCCATTTCATCACCGTTCCCACAATCCTCTCGCTGATCGACAGACTCCTCAGCCGGGACGATTATTTTTCCGGAGGAGAATTCGCCGCCGTCGTCTCGGTCGCGGCAAAAATCGATCCGCATCTCTGGCAGCGCCTCCAGGATCGTTTCGGGATCCGGATCTGCAATATCTACGGCCTCTCTGAAACCGTTTCCGGAGGCATTTTCTGCGGGCCGGCCGATAGCACCTTCGCCATCGGCACAGTCGGCAAGCCAGTCGACATGGAAGCGCAGATCGTCAGCGACGAAAGCCGTGTCTGCAGCCCTGGTGAAACGGGGGAGTTATGGCTGAAAGGCCGCAATGTCACTCCGGGCTACCTCGACGATCCGGAGGCCAATGCCGGGTTGTTCGCCGGAGACTGGATACGTACCGGAGATCTCGCAACACAGGACCAGCACGGATTTATCAGGATCGCCGGCAGGAAGAAAGCCGTCATCGTCAGCGGCGGCTTCAACATCCACCCGGATGAGGTGACCGAGGTGCTGCTGCGCCATCCGAGCATCGTCGATGCCGCGACCGTCGGCATCGATGACGCCGACTGGGGGGAACTGGTTGCCAGCACCGTCGAGGCCGATGTGCTGATCGACTCCGCTGATATCACCAGCCATTGCCGCAGGTATCTTGAAAATTACAAAGTCCCGAAAAAGATCATCCAGGTCCGGAAACTCCCCCGGGGGATCTCCGGAAAGGTCAAGATCCCAGAGATCCGCAGCATGCTTGTAGACCACAGCCGCGGCAACGCCGGTGATCAGGCGATGGTGCTCGAAGAACTCATCGCCCTGGCCTCAACCGTTTTCGACACCCCGTGCTCCCAGCTGGATCCCGATCTGCCGCCGGCAGAGATCCCGGGATGGGATTCCCTCGGGCACCTCAGTCTCGTTGCGGTGGTGGAAAAAAAATACGGCGTGGCATTCTCGCTGGACGACATGATGCGGATCGACTCGCTCAGGTGTCTCTACAGCATTCTCACCTCCCTGCTCAGTGGCGATATCCCCTCCACACCTGATCCGGGGGCTGGATGTTCCTGGTTGCCGGACAACGAGTACGAAATCATGCTGCGGGTGGTGCACAACAGCAGAATCGGCGAAAAGCACCGTGGTTCACTGATGCTCGAGATGCACACCCGCGCCCGGAGGCCACCCCTTTTCTGGTGTTTCAACGCCTTCGAAGCAGAATACTCCAGCTTGGCTGCCCATCTCGGCCCGACGCAACCTCTCTTCTGCCTGTATTCCGGGGCAGGCGTCCTGAATAAGGCCATCTCACCGGACCGCCTGGCGGAACATTATGTCAATGAGATACTCGCAAGGAACCCGATTGGTCCCATCGCCATCGGCGGGAATTGCCGCGGAGGAAGGATTGCCTATAAAATGGTCCAACTGCTTGAAGCCATGGAGATCGAGGTGGAAAGAGTCTGCCTCCTTGAATATTTTTCCCCTGCGGTGCTCCAGGGCTCCCGGGGCCGCCTGCTGCTCCTCTTCGGAGAACGCAGTCCTCTGCGTTTGCCCGAACAATTCAGATGGCCTCATGCTGGCTGGCAGGATCAGTTCGCCAAGGTACCGCAGGTGGTATTGACGCCAGGTTCACACGGTGATTTTTTTCAATCGCCCAACATCGAGCCGCTGTCAGATACCATCAAGCGATTTCTCGGCAGCTGACGCGAGCGGCCATACCGCTGACAACAGGATACAACAAGGACATAGCATGGATTTTCTCGACAGGGCGAAAGAGCATCCTCTTCCACGATCCTTGCAGTCCCGAGCCGGCTGGGCGGCGTATTTCGCCCGCCGCCGATACCCGTCCCCCCATATCCACCAGATCGAGCCGACAAACCGGTGCAACTATTCTTGCATCATGTGCCCGCGCGATGCATACATGAGCAGGAAAATCGGGTATATGGATATGGAGTCTTTCCGCCGTATCATCGGTGAAATCTCAACGTTCCCGGACGATATCAAGACCAAGGAGATCGAGCTCTTTCACTTCGGGGAATCGCTGTTCCATCCCCAGATCCTCGAGATGGTCGGCTGCACCGCATCGGCAGGGTTGAGACCGGTGCTATCGGTGAACCCGGCCAATTTGTCGCAGGATCAGATTGACCGGCTGGCCGGATCGGGTCCGTTGAAAATCATCGTTTCACTCGACAGCCTGAATCCGGAAAGATTCAAGGCGATAAGAGGGCCGGTGGCAGACCTGGACAAAGCCGTCAGCAACACTGAGGCTCTGTTGCACAAAAGCGCCGGGAACAGGGATATAGTGATTGTCATCCGCATGATCGTCATGGACATCAATCAGGAGGAAACGGAGTCCTTCCGCCTGTTCTGGCAGCAACGTGGAATCGACCCCGTTTTCCGGGAATTCTTCCCGTGGAATACCGCGGCGCTGGCAGAACTCGGCTGCTTCAGCACGTATCCGCCACATATGCCCTGCCCATTCCCATGGCAGCATATGGTGGTGCAATGGAATGGCGATGTGGTGCCTTGCTGCCGTGATTTCAACGGGACCATCCGGCTCGGCAATATCACCCGAAGCTCTCTTCAGGATATCTGGAACGGCAGTCAGTATGAAGACTTCCGGAGGAACATGGCCACTGGCAGAGATCTTCCCACCTGCTGCCGGGAGTGCCTCGACCTGTATTATTCGAACAGCCGCTGATCGAGGCGGATTGTGGTTGTCATCCCCAGCAGACGCAAAACGAACCGCTGGTATCGCGACAGGTGATAGAGCCTGCGGTACGCCTTGCGCAGGGCCAGGTCGCCGGCCCTCCTGGCATCGAGATAGTACTCGAACTGTTTCCTCCTGTTGTCTGATATGCCAGGCGAGACGGCCGTTCCATCAGCTCTCCATTCCCATTTCCGCATCCACTCCTCGATGCCGATACAGCCATAGTGCAGGAGAAGCAACTGGTCTGTCGTTTCCCTGACCACCCCTTCTCTTGCAACGGGGGCGTGAATTCCCATCCGCGTGATCCCGGATCCGAGGCGGACAGCGGTTTTCGAAGCTGTATGGCCGCGAAAATACACCCCATCGAAAAACGCCCCGTGACATCCCAGCAGCAATGCCATCCTTTTCTGCCAGGCGCCTATCATTGTCTTGAACAGCACCGGAGAGAAGGCGCCGTCATGCTCTTCCGCTTGGGGTAACGCCTCAAGGAGAGAAAGCCTCAGTATATCCGCCCTGCTTTCGCCAAGGACTTCGTGCAGATTCCTGCAGGGTTTTACCAGTTGATCGCAATCGATATGGAGCAGCCACTGGCAGGAATGCTGGATAGCTATAATCATCCCCACATTGGCATTGACCAGCTGTCGCTCGTGAAAGCCGGGGACAGCATCATGCCCGAGCCTCCGCCAGTACGCCGGCGAACAGGCCGTCGCCGTCACCTGGCTGCAGGAGGCCAGTATCTCCAGTGCGGGATCGTCCGGGTCATCGAAGAAGAGAAACAGCGCATCGATGCCGATATTGAGGTGATAGCGGACAAAAGACAGTGTTTGCCGGAGAGGAGCGCGCAGCGTCGAAACTATCGCGATCTTCTCCATGAACCCCTCAGAACACCCGCCTGTCGATGACCCGCTGCCCCTTGCCCTCGAACCGCTCGAGGGTCTTCTCCTCCACCAACTTCACCTGAACCCCTATGCCGAGTTCCGAGGCGAGACGGCGCTGGATGGTCTCGATCAGGGCGCGCTGCTTCTTCATCTCGTCGAAGAAGATCGATTCCACCGCTTCGACCATGACCGTCACCTTGTCCTCGTTGTGCTCCCTCTCGACGATGATCCGGTAATGGGGTTCGGTG
>CAYYWK010000116.1:3690-7838 GCA_964475345.1 uncultured Desulfobulbus sp. | reverse complement strand
AAGGCAAATGGAAAGATCTGTCTGATACGTCACGAAAAAAACCACGGGCTCGCAGGAGCCATAGCGACAGGGTATAAATGGGCAAGAGACAACAACATAGATGTCGCAGCGGTCATGGCAGCCGATTTCCAGATGGATCCCGCTGATCTTCCCCGTATTCTTGAGCCTGTCTGCAACGGGTCGTGTGACTATTCAAAAGGGAATCGGCTCTTCCGAGGGGAATCCTGGAATATGATTCCCCATTATCGCTATCTCGGTAACTCCTTTCTCTCTCTGCTGACAAAAATTGCATCGGGATACTGGCATGTCGCGGATTCACAAAGCGGGTATACGGCCATTTCACTCCAAGCGTTGAAGACCCTCGACCTCGATTCAATTTATCCTCGCTACGGCATGCCAAACGATATGCTCATCAAGCTCAATATCGCCAATTATCGAGTCCGGGATGTGTCTGTCAGGCCGGTATACAATGTGGGCGAGGTGTCTGGGATAAAAGTCAGAAAGGTCTTGTTCTCGATACCTATTCTCCTCTTCAAAGGTTTCTGGAGAAGGATGTTTCAGAAGTATGTAGTCAGAGACTTTCATCCGCTGATTTTTTTCTATCTGCTTGGTTTCCTTTTTAGCTTTGCAACAGTTATTTTCACCCTGCGTGCATTTGCTGTGAAATTTTTTACAGGAGTCTTTCCACCAACCACCTCGCTGGCCATGATGTTCTCATTCATCGCAGCCAGTCAATTCATTCTTTTCGCGATGTGGTTTGATATGGAAGTCAACAAGAAATTAAACTAACGAGCATCATCGCCCTTCATCGTCTCATCATGGAAATTCGGCACATTATTGAACCAGTAATGCGAACAACAAGAAAAATAGATTCTCAGAATTTTTGATACATGAAACACAGGATGATTTCACTGACGATTTCCATTGTTCTTTTCCTTACCATCATCCTGCTGGTTGTTGATAATCGAAGAGAATTACTGGCGATCCTCCATAAAACTGAAAAAAACTGGTTGTTCGGCGGATTTCTCTGTTACCTTGCCTCGTATTGTTTGCGATCCATTCGAATGAACCTGTATGCGAACGACCTGAAAAAAAAACCGTTGATATCGTTTAACATAACTGCATTACACGGGTTCTCCACGTACTTTGTGCCATTGCGCTTGGGAGATATTTCTCTTCCACCTCTGCTTCGTTTGTATGGCAATATTCCAATCATCGACGGGACACGCATTCTTATACGGACCCGAATACTTGACTTGCAAGGGCTTGGATTCTTCCTGCTGGCTGCAACACTCTATGCTCCACCGTTTTCAGAAATCCCATGGCGGGGAATCTTTTTCACCACGGCCCTCATGCTCATGAGTGTGCCCTACCTGTTGCCGATTCTGTCAAAATTCGAATTTTCAACAAAAACCATATATTTTTCATGGTTACACAACGACATGTACCAACGCTCACCACGGACTTCTGAAGTAATCACAAGTCTATCGGTCTGGCTCTTTATTGGCCTCACCACTTTCTGCATCATCCGTTCCATCGGCCTGCAATTGAGTTTTCTCGACGTCTGGTTTGTCTCGACGGTCCAGTTGCCAATGCAGCTATTTCCCATTCAGGGAGTGGCGAACAGTGGCAACCATGAAGCAGGGTGGATAGCTGCTCTCGGTTTGTTTGGAATCCCTCCTGCAGAAAGCCTTCCCTTGGCATTAGCTTCTCATATAATTCTTATCTGTTATGTCAGCCTCCTAGGAACAATCGCTGCGATAATACCAGTTCCCAGACATGTATGAATCGAAGATTTAGCAACAATAACACCACGAAAAACTGAAAAGAGCTGCAATTTTACTATTTCCTGTAAAGTCCAACGATCTACATATGTGTTCGATATCAATATATTAGCAATGAGCTGCGCCTAGGATTCGATATGACTCGAATACTTCACAAATATTTATATTTATTAGTTAATTTAGTTTTCTTTCAATATTGAAACTATTCCTTTGGAGAGAACATACCGATTTCCCGTAAATCCGCATTCAGTTTCCCCATCACCATCCAGCGGCAGATCGAGCCGTTTGCCGAAACGGCTCATCCAACCGACTTGACGTGCCGGGTTGCCTGTCATCAGGGCAAATGGTTTGACATCGGTGGTCACCACCGATCCAGCTCCGATAAACGCATACTCCTCAAGAGTCACCCCGCAGACGATGGTGGCGTTGGCTCCAATGGTTACACCACGCCGCACAAGTGTCTGCTTGTATTCGTCCTTGCGCGGGAATTCGCAGCGGGGATTGAAGACATTGGTAAAGACCATGCTCGGGCCGCAGAAGACATGATCCTCCAGTTCGACACCCGCATAGATCGAAACATTGTTCTGGATCTTGCAGCCATTGCCAATCCTCACCCCGTTACAAATCACCACGTTCTGGCCAATGGAACAATCCTCACCGATCCTGGCCCCGCTCAGGATATGGCTGAAATGCCATATTTTCGTCCCTTTGCCGATGGCAACATCAGTGTCGACAATGGCTGTAGCATGGACCATGACATCACGCTTGTCGGCACTGGGAGGCTCAAATTTGCTGATCTTCACCCTGGATCCGCTTTCCAGCGCATCCTGACAGCTTCGCAAAACGCGAAGTACCTTCAACCCTTCCCTGCCGTCGGTTCTGGGCTGCCTGCGGCTGGCCATGCACTCCAGAAAATGCCGGCATTCCTCATGGAGCGGCTCACGCTCCTCTACTGGCATCGGCTGGCTTTCAGCCCTATGGGCAATCGGTACATTATCGTTCCATTCAACCGAATGAGGATATATGAGCAGTTTACATTCCCAGGGAGCGGTGTCGTCAAAAACTGCCATCTTCTGTGAACCGACCACAACCAGCTTCTGCTCCTTGAAGGGATGAAGCCAGGAGACAAAGATATGGGCCTTGACGCCACTGGGAAAGTCCAGAAGGGTGACGGTGGTGTCGGCGATCTGTTGATGAAGATAGTTACCGCCATGTGCCTGGACCGTTGACGGCATCTCCTCAAGCAGTCCGAGAATCACTGAAATATCGTGAGGCGCGAAAGACCACAAAACATTCTCCTCACGCCGCAATTTTCCAAGATTGAGACGATTCGAATAAACGTATTGGATACGTCCGAGTTCTCCTTCATGAATCATATCCTTGAGCCGCTGGATAGCAGGGTGGTACCAAAGCAGATGCCCGGTCATCAGCACCCTTTCCCGCTCTTCAGCAAGCCTGGTCAGCTCAATTCCGTCAGCTACCTCAAGACAGAGAGGCTTCTCGACATACACATCCTTGCCCGCCAGCAACGCCTCCCTGGCCAGCGTGAAGTGCGTTTCGGCCGGGCTGGCGATCGCCACTCCCTGAATCTGGGAATCGCCCAGAATATCACTGAACGAACAGACACCCCGTACATCCACGTAGCTGTCGAGTATCCCTCGCAGCACATCGGCGTTGGCGTCACAGACGGAAATCAAGGCACCAAGTGCATGGAAGTTGCGAACAAGGTTCTTTCCCCAATACCCGGTGCCGATCACGGCGATATTCCTGTTCATTGCGTTATCCTTTCCTGATTTCTTTCTTCTGATTTCTTTCTTTTCGCCACATGGGATTGTAAAAATCCATTTTCACGTCCATAAAGGGCAACCGACGCTCACCGCATATCAGCGGTAATTCTTCAGAATCTTTGCAAGAACCATTCAAACTATTCGGCAAAAAAGCAACAAAAAAGCCGACCCCGTTTCCAGGGTCGGCTTTGGCAGCATCCGGCTGGAAAGATTATTTCCCGCCCTTGGCAATGCTCAGGTTCTTGGTCACGGTGAACCATTCCTGGGTGTTGCCCGGATCATCCTTCTTGCCGTAGGGCAGATACATCACCTTGACATCGACGGTGAAATCGTTGGCGATGATGGTACGCACCAGTTTGTCGTCCTTGGTGGACTCGGTGTAGACAGGGATCTGGAACATCTCCCGGGTTGTCTTCATGGGCGGCAGACTGGTATCACTGATGATGCCACTCTTCTCATACGGCCCTCGGCCCATCTTGTCGCCCCGGCCCATCTGCTGCGGGACCGGCATGTATATTCTCTGATCTGTGAAGAACTCTTTGCCATCTTTTGTTTTCGCGGTCACATACAGGACCAC
>CAYYWK010000116.1:0-3680 GCA_964475345.1 uncultured Desulfobulbus sp. | reverse complement strand
GGGGTGGGTCAGCCGTCCGGAATCGGGTGACCGGCATTGTTCGTCAATTCGACAATTACCTTGGCCATCGGGGTCATGGTGGAGCCGTCACGCCACTGGAAGGCCTGGGCCTCAACCTCGACATCGAGGGCCATCTTGGCCATTTCCTTCGAGCGGTAGCTCTGCATGTTATGGCCGAGACCGCTCTTCTCCATGTGGCATTCCTGGCAGGTTTCCACACCGCCCTCTGCCTTGTAGGTATAGAGATGCGCGCCATAGAGGGTGGCGCACTGGGTCGGGTTCTCCAAGTCAAAATTCGGACCGAGACCATGGCATTGACCGCAGAGGATCGATTCCTTCATGATCTTGCTTTCCTTCATCATCGGATGCGTCTCATCCTCGTGATCGCCGTCCTTAGTGCCGTAAACGGCATCCTTCTGCGGGGTTCCGTCGGTCCACTTGTGGATGATGGCATTGCGGTTATGGCATACCATGCAGCCGATGTTCAGGGACTGCAGTGTTTCGGCAGCATCTTCATCTCCGTCATCGACGAAGGCGTAGATGTTTTTGACTATCTCCTGAGCCACGCTGTCCTCGGCCTCTTCCAGCTGCGGCAGATGGCATTTGGCGCAGATCATCAGGTGCTTGACGCCGACATCCTCGGGTTTCTTGACACCTGAAAATTCCCATTCCTTGAGACCATTCTCAATAGTGGTTTTTAAGGTGGCAGCCGTCCGGCCGACATCCTCCGGACCGAAAATTGACCTGGCATGGAGCGACTCCTGCCATTGTTCGTGGGCTTCCGTGTGGCAGTCTATACAGGCACTCGAATCGTACATCGCGACCAGTTCGGCAATCGTCTTGGCCTTCTTTTCCTCTGCTGCCTGGGCGCCCGTCAGCATCAGCGGGACTGCGACTCCGAGCAGCACGGACATACTCTTGAACAATCTCATACCTCCTCCTGACTTAAGGTTTTCGTCATCTTACTGAAGTGGTCCGCCAACACGTCTCCCATCTCACCTCCTTCAGGCATGTCACAGTTCGCTGTGAGCAGGAATTTAAATGAATTATTTCAGGATATTATCAACAAGACAGCGCTTTTACCTTTCCATTGTACGTCACTCAAAAATTTTGTCAATGATTCTGCCTGAACAACTGCAGGAACAGGGTGGAATTCACACGGAAAACGCAAAAAGTGGCTGGAGATGATGGACAGATCGAAAGACCGCACTTAGTTTCGTTGATGGGACGAGAGTCTCGAAAATTCTTCCATATCTGTCATTTTTCTTCGCGGAGGCGAGACAACAATGAAAGGACCACTGTTTCAACCGCTGTCCATGGGAAGTTATCAATTGAAAAACCGTATCGTCATGGCACCGATGACGAGAGGACGAGCCGGGGAGGCACGCGTACCGAACGACCTCATGGCCGAGCACTACCATCAGCGCTCCGGGGCCGGCCTGCTGATCACCGAGGCGACTGTCATTTCGCGGCAGGGTATCGGCTGGATCGGTTCACCGGGGATCTATACCGACCAGATGGTCGAGGGGTGGCGACGGGTAACCGAGAAGCTCAAACCCACCGGCACGCCGATCTTCCTGCAACTCTGGCACTGCGGCCGGGCTTCCCACAGCGATTTTCACGATGGGGCGCTGCCGGTTTCCGCTTCGGCGGTCAGACTGGACGGAGATGCAATCAGGACTCCTCAGGGCAAAAAACCCTACGAAACCCCGCGGGCCCTCGCTGAAGAAGAGATTGCGGCTGTCGTCAATGATTACCGCACTGCCGCGAAAAATGCCAGAGAGGCAGGGTTCTCAGGCGTTGAGGTGCACGGGGCGAATGGCTACCTGATCAACCAGTTTCTTGACGGTCGGTCCAACTTGCGCCAGGACCGGTACGGCGGGACACTGGAAAACAGGTTCCGTTTCTTCAGGGAGGTGCTGGAGGCGGTGCTCGAAATCTGGCCGGCGGCAAAGGTCGGTGCCCGCATCTCGCCGAACGGGGTTTTCAACGACATGGGCTGTGACGATTTTCGGGAACTTTTCCTCTACGTCGCCACAGAAATCAACAAGATGAACCTTGGCTACCTGCACATCATGGATGGTCTGGCCTTCGGATTCCACGGCCGGGGCGAACCGATGAGCCTGTCTGAATTCAGGCCGGTCTACAAGGGCACGATCATCGGCAACTGCGGCTACACCCAGGAAGCTGCCGAAGCGAGGATTGCCGAGGGCAACGCCGATCTGGTCGCCTTCGGCCGTCCGTTCATCACCAACCCCGACCTGGTGGAGCGATTTGCCCGTGGATGGCCGCTCAACCCTGCGGAGGACATGTCGCTCTGGTACACCCCGGGCCCTGAAGGCTACACCGATTACGAGCCGTTCAAACCGTAAAGCGTACCGACGATCTCAGCGATGTTCCGCCTGCGGCCCTGTATTTGACATCAGGATGGATCCGGATGGCATCCCCCTGACGCCTTCAGCTTGGTCGCAAAATCTCCCGAGAGATATCGGCATCCGCACACAAAACACAGGTTGAGAACGAGAAAAGGGTTTCAGCCGAAAAGACTGAAACCCTTGATTGTGCTGGCGGGACCGACCGGGCTCGAAGCGGCGACATCCGGCGTGTCAGGCCGGGCCAAGAATTTTAAATCGCGTAATATCAGACAAATAGAAAATAAAAAAATTCAGAATTTGGGGAAAAACAAAAGAATGTGCCTACGAGACAGTACCGAAAATTACGCTGCAAACATTTCCTGCAGGATAGAGATTATGTTTTCCTGAGTCCGTTTTTGTACCTTTCCCAGCTTTTTCATCAATCGAATTTTGTCGACCGTCCGGATCTGATCCAGGACCACCTGCCCTTTCGTGTTCTGGAAGATACAGTTCACCCTGGTTGGGTAATTCCGGATGGTGGTTGTCATCGGTGCAATGACGACAGTTGAAATATGGTTGTTCATCTGGTCAGGAGAGATCACCACACAAGGGCGAGACTTTTGAATTTCGTGATCAATGGTTGGATCGAGGTTGATCAGGAACACATCGAAGCGCTTTACTTCCATTCCCATTCTTCCTCATCCCACTTTGTCGGAACCAATGAATCTGTTTCAAACAGTGTATCATCGCCCTTCTCGGCCATCCTTTTAAACGCTTCATCCCAGCCAGCGCGCGGAGTCTTTGCTGACCTGACGATGAGATCACGGTCTTTGACGATCAACTCAACCTCTCCATCAAAGCCGCATTGGTCGAGTATTGGTTTTGGTATCCGCAATCCTTGTGAATTGCCTATCCTGATTATTGATGATTTCATGTTGACCTCCAACCAATATGGAATTGTTGTAATTACATTGTATGAACATTGTTGAAAAATGTCAACATGCCAGGACATTGCTCCTGAAAAATCCGGAGTGAAAGGTCGGGAGAAAAAAATTTGATTACCATCGAACTTCAGCCAGTTTGAGCAGGCGCTGCAAGACCGGCTGAGTTCGTAAGACTTTAGAGGTTAACCGATCGAATATCGTATGCAGTTGAAACCGGCGGTTGAAACGATAGCTGAATTGATCGTCATATTGGCACAAGAAGGCGATTCGGAGATTCTCAGTATCGCCGACCAGAAAATTGAGCAAGTCGGATTTGCATACAACGAAAAAAGGGTTTCAGCCGAAAAGACTGAAACCCTTGATTGTGCTGGCGGGACCGACC
>CAYYWK010000115.1:0-7839 GCA_964475345.1 uncultured Desulfobulbus sp. | reverse complement strand
GATGACCCGCGGCAACCTCACCACCTTCAGTATCTCCAACGATATCGCCAAGTACTTCGCCATCGTTCCGGCGATGCTGCTCTCCATCTATCCCCAGTTGGAGGCACTCAACGTCATGCACCTGGCGAGCCCGCTCAGCGCGATCCTCTCGGCGGTGATTTTCAATGCCCTGATCATCCCGCTGCTGGTGCCGCTGGCCCTGAAAGGTACCAGGTTCAGGCCGATGCCTGCTGAAAAACTGCTGATCCACAACCTGCTCCTCTACGGGGCGGGCGGGATCATCGCCCCATTCATCGGCATCAAGGCGATCGATATGGTCATCGCGCTGCTTGTGTAACACAATGACAACCAGGGAGGCGAACAGCGCCTCTTCTCTCCTATCAGACAGGATCACGCCATGAACGACGTAAAACCCGCATTTCTGCTGCTGATCGTCCTGACGGCCATCTGCGGCGGCGTCTATCCGGCCGTCGTCACCGGTATCGCCTCATTCGCCTTCCCGCAACAGGCCGGGGGCAGCCTGATCACCGGCGAGGACAGCCATCCCGTCGGCTCCCGCCTGATCGGCCAGCCGTTCTCCACGCCGGAGTATTTCTGGCCCCGACCCTCGGCCACTGCCGGATTTCCCTACAACCCGCTGGCCTCCGGCGGCTCCAATGCCGGCCCGACCAACCCGGCCTTTCTCCGGGCCGTCGCTGAACGGGTGCGCGCATATCGCGACAGCGGCGTCGCCGGTCCCATCCCGGCCGATCTGGTGCTGGCCTCCGCCAGCGGCCTCGATCCTCATCTCTCTCCAGCAGCGGCCCATCTGCAGGTCGCCAGGGTTGCAGAAGCCAGGATGATGCCGCCCGGACAGGTGGAAAGCATCGTCGCCGCTGCCACCGAAGATCGACAGTTCTCTCTACTCGGAGCACCCAGGGTGAACGTGCTGCTCCTTAATCTGGCCCTCGACCGGGAGACCCCGTGACCATGCCGGAAGATACGTTGCGCCCGACCCCGGAGGCGATGCTGAAGGCGGCACAGGCAGAGGAACGCGAAGAGGAGCGAGGCCGGCTGAAGATCTTTCTCGGGTACGCCGCCGGGGTCGGCAAGACCTATGCAATGCTGATGGCGGCCGGCCAGCAGCGGCGGGAAGGACTGGACGTGGTGGCCGCCTATGTCGAGTCGCATTGCCGGCCGGAAACCGACGCCCTGCTGGAGGAATTGGAGACGCTGCCACGAATCTGGAGCGAATACCAGGGGGTGGCCCTCAGCGAACTCGATCTCGACGCCGTCCTCAGACGCAGGCCACAGATCGCCCTGGTCGACGAACTGGCCCATACCAACGCCACCGGCTCCCGGCACGAAAAACGCTGGCAGGACATCGAGGAGATCCTGGCAGCCGGCATCGATGTCTGGACGACCGTCAACGTCCAGCACTTCGACAGCGTCAAGGATATCGTGGCTCAGATCACCGGTGTCAGCGTGCAGGAAACCGTCCCGGACTCGGTGCTCGACCTGGCCGCCGAAATCACGCTGGTCGACATCCCGCCGGAGGAACTGCAGCAGCGCCTGCGCCACGGCAAGATCTACATCCCCGAACAGGCGGCGAGGGCCATGCAGCGATTCTTCCGGCCTGGCAATCTCATCGCCCTCCGCGAACTGGCCTTGCGGCGGGCCGCAGCCAGGGTCGATGAGGAAATGCGGAGCTACATGGAGACCCGGGCCATTCCCGGTCCCTGGCCGGTTTCCGAGAGGCTGCTGGTCTGTGCCAGCGGCAGCCCCTTCAGCGAGAAACTGATCCGCACCACACGGCGGCTCGCCGACGAACTGAAGGCCCGGTGGTATACGGTGTACATCGAGACCCCGAGTCTTGCCCGGCAGCAGCAGGAGAACCGTGAAAGGGTCTGGCGCGACCTGCGGCTGGCGGAGAGCCTCGGCGCCGAGGTGGTGACCATTACTGCCTCGGCGGTGGCCGAAGCCATCATCGATTACGCGATCCGCCACAACGTCACCCGGATAGTCGTCGGCAAGCCGGCCAAGTCCCGCTGGCGGGAGTTGTTCAGACCGCCCATCGTCGACCAGATCATCCGCCTGTCCGGGGCCATCCATGTCCATGTCGTCAGCATCAGCGAGGTCCCGGCCAGGCAGGGCGGCCGCAGACTCCTGCCCGGCCGGGCAGCACCCTGGCAGGAATACCTGATGAGCGCGGCCATGGTGGCAGTGACGACCCTGCTCTCCAGCCTGGCCAGCTCCTATATCTCGGCGATCAATGTGATCATACTCTACCTGCTGACGGTGGTACTGGCCGCCGCCCGGCTTGGCATGAAACCGGCGGTCCTCACCGCCGCCCTCGGGGTGCTGGCCTTCGATCTCTTCTTTATCCCGCCACGGGGAAGTCTGACGGTGAACGACACCGAATACCTGTTCACCTTTTTCGGACTCTTCGTGGTCGGAATGGTCATCAGCACGCTGGTGGCCAAGGCCCGGGAACGGGCCGAGGTCATGCGCGAGCGCGAACTGCAGACCGAGAGCCTCTACTATCTGAGCCGGGATCTGGCGGCCGCCGCCGACCGGGAGTCGATCATGGCGGCGGTGATCAAGAACATCACCGAAACCCTGGAGGCGCAGGTGGCGATACTGGTTCCGCACGGGGAACAGATGGAGATCCTGGCCCGCAACGAGGGACTCCACCTCGACGTCAAGGAACTGGCAGTGGCGGACTGGTCCTATCGCAACCGCCGCGAGGCTGGTATCGGCACCGAGACCCTCGGATCGGCCCGGCTGCTGTATCTGCCGCTCTGCACTACGGCGTGCTTCATCGGCGTCATGGGTATCCGTCTCGAAAAGCCGGAAGATTACCACTCCCCCCACAATCGCCGCCTGCTCGATGCCTTTGTCACCCAGATCGCCCTAGCCATGGAACGGGTCCAACTCGCCGCCCAGGCAGAGCAGGCCCAGATCCTCCAGGCCCGGGAAAGTCTGGAACGGGCCCTGCTCAACTCCATCTCCCATGATCTGCGAACGCCACTGGTCTCGATCATCGGCGCCCTGAGCAGTCTCAGGGAGCAGGACCTGGAAATCGACGACGCGCAGCGGCAGGAACTGCTGACCGGGGCATGGGAAGAAGCTGCGCGGCTGAACCGTTTCGTCGGCAACCTGCTCGACATGACCAGACTCGAATCGGGCAGGATGGCCGTTTCAAGGGAGCAGACAGACGTCCAGGACCTGATCGGCTGCGCCTTGGCGGCACTGGATCAGAAGCTCGGCGAACGCGAGGTCAAGATCGATCTGCCGCCGGAGATGCCGCTGGTCAGCATGGACATGGTCCTGATGACCCAGGTGCTGGTCAATCTGTTGGAAAATTCCTTGAAATATTCTCCAGAGGGGAGTCCCATTGCAATCACTGCCCGGACCCAACAGCGACACCTGCTGCTCGAGGTGCTCGACTCCGGGCCGGGTATCCCGGAGCACGACCTGGAGCGCGTCTTCGATAAATTCTACCGCTTGCCGGTACCTGAAGGGGTTAGCGGAACAGGTCTCGGGCTGTCGATCTGCAGAGGGATCGTCGAGGCGCACGGAGGCAGCATCCAGGCCGAACGACGCGCCGGCGGCGGCCTGCGGATCGCCATCCGGCTCCCCCTGTAGAGCCATGGAGGATGATTGCAAAGATGCCTGAGAGAGACAACCAGCCCCGGATCCTGGTCGTCGACGATGAACCGGCGATCCGACGATTCCTGAAGACGGCGCTGGCAAACAGCGGGTTCTCTCTGCATCTGGCCGACAGTGGAAAAACCGGCCTGGCGGCGGCGATCGCCGTCAGGCCGGAGATTATCCTCCTCGATCTGGGACTCCCGGACATGGACGGGGTCGAGGTGATCGAGGGCATACGGCAGTGGTCGGAAGTGCCGATCGTCGTCCTGTCGGTACGGGACCGGGAAACCGACAAGATCAGGGCCCTGGACAGCGGAGCAGACGATTATCTCACCAAGCCTTTCGGCGTCGGCGAGCTGCTGGCACGGATCCGGGCAACACTGCGACGCACATCCCAGGCAACGCCCGAACCGGTCATCAGGATCGGGGAACTGGAGGTCGATCTGGCCCGCCGCCTGGTGCAACTGGACGGCAAGGAGCTGTCCCTGACGCCGACCGAATACGACCTGCTGCGGGTACTGACGACCAACGCCGGCAAGGTTCTCACCCACCGCCAGATCCTCAGGCAGATCTGGGGCGCGGCCTATCTCGAACAGCCCCATATCATGCGGGTCAATATCAGCAACCTGCGGCACAAGCTGGAAGCGGACGCCTCCCGACCGAAATTTATTCTCACCGAGTCCGGGGTTGGCTATCGTTTCAGAAACCCCGCTTGATTGTCCTGGCAGGCCGGGAGCAGCCGGTCGACCGGGGGTCAGCCCCCGGACTGACCGGTGGCCACAGACGCTCCAGTCTCGTCCCGTCGCCGCATCCCTTCGAGCAGGATGTGCATCAGCGGAGAAAAGATCGTCCGCTGCACCTGCGGCACAGGCGTCTTGCCGAAGGTCAGGTTGACCCGGTTCAGGAGCAGCAGCGCATAGACCGCCTCCTCGCCGCGGAGGTCGCCGGCAACCGCCGCCACCGGCTCGCCCTCCTCAAAATAGACGAGTCCGCCGCCACCGGCCGCCCCTTCCACCTGCAGCAGGCAGGTCTTGCGCTCGCCGGCGAGCAGCTGCATGAAACTGGCCAGAGAAAATCCCAGGAGCGAGCCCTCCTTCTCGGACATCGCCAGACCATCGAGCACGGCTTTCGCCAGGCGATCGAAGTGCAGCGGTTTTTCCAGCAGGATGAGCGAGCCGGCGCCGGCAACCT
Organism: uncultured Desulfobulbus sp.; assembly: GCA_964475345.1. Lineage (GTDB taxonomy): Bacteria > Desulfobacterota > Desulfobulbia > Desulfobulbales > Desulfocapsaceae > Desulfoprunum. The sequence goes on along the minus strand of CAYYWK010000115.1, from coordinate 3,015 downwards.
GTTCCACTATCTCGCTGGTGGCGAACGCCGTCATGACGATCGTCGGCAGGAAGGGAAAGTTACGGGAGATATGGGAAAGCAGGGCGAACCCGTCGACATGGGGCATCCGCAGGTCAGTGACCACCAGGTCGACGGGATGCGCCGCCAGCGCTTCGATCGCCTCGCGACCGTTGGCCGCGGTCAGCAGCGAAAAGCGATCGGCATATGCCTTCAGGCCCATCCGGATACTCACCAGCAGGCGCGGCTCGTCGTCAACAAAGAGCACGGTCTTCATGCCTTTTCCCCTGTTACGAGAGTGCAGCAGGCCTCCGCTTCCCCCAAGCGGCCGGCGACTGTCTGCCGCCGCCCAGCCGGTTCCTGCCCTTTGCCCGGTAGAAGTACCGGGGCATCCGCCGCCGGCAGGGCGATGGTGAAGACGGTCCCCGTCCCTTTGCTGCTGCTGACTTCAAGCCGCCCGTTCATGCGGCTGACGATCCTGTTGGCGATGACCAGGCCCAGACCGGTTCCCTGTTCCTTCGAGGTCATAAACGGCCGGAAGAGCTTTCCCAGTTCCTCCTCGTCCATGCCGCAGCCATTGTCCTCGACCCGGATCTCAACCCAGTTTCCGGAGAGTGCGGCGCTGACCGCGACCAGACCTCTCAGGCGGTCGCCGACCGCGTCCATGGCATTGGTCAACAGGTTGAGAAGGACGTGGTGCAGTGCGCGCGGGTCGGCCATCACCCAGCCGGCCCCGGCGACCCCGTTGACCTGCAGGGAGATGTGCCGACGCGAAAACTCGTCACGGAGCAGCGGCGTGAACCTCTCGAAGAACGCGCCGAGCTCAACCGGCTGGAGCGCCGGACGCTCAAACAGGCTGTAGTTTTTCAGAGCCGTCAGCAGGTATTCGAGCCGGCCCACGTCCTCGAGGCAGCCGGCAATGAAACCGGCGATCACTTCCCTGTCACACTCCTGCAGCTTGAGCTGCAGCACGGTCAGGGCCATCTTCAGCGAATTGACCGGGTTGACGAGTTCGTGGCGGATCCCGGAAAAGACGGCCCCCAGCTTGTCCATCAGGTTTGCCGCCTCGACCACCGCTTCCATTCTCCTGATCTCGGTAACATCGGAGATCAGGAGAATCCGGCTGTCGGCATTTCCTCTGGCCGGCAGGCGGTCGATCAGCAGGTGCCGCCCGTGCAGCCACACCGGCAGATAGCGGTCCTCCTCCACCCGGTCCTGGCTGCGACCTAAGAGCAGCGGGGCGATCTGCCCCCACAGCTCTTCCGGGAAGACCGTGGCGACAGAACGCCCCAGCACCTTCCCCAGCCCCAACCCGAGAAAGGTCAAGGCCTGCGGATTGACATAGACGATCCTGTCGGCGAAAAGCTCGATGATCCCCTGAGACATGGTCTCCAGGATCATCCGCAGGGCCTTGTTTCTGGCCAGCAGTTCCCTGGTCTCCTGCCGCACCCGCGGTATTTCCCTCTCCACGGGAACCTGTGGGGCGGGCACCTCAAGCCGTTCGCCAGCGGCCTCAACGATTTCAAGCACACGCGATCCCATCTCGGCGACCGCTCCCCTGGCAATGCAGGCGTTGACCCCGAGGGCCTGCAGGTTCAGCTCCTCACAGCCGGCGACGCCGGCCACCAGAACCAGATAGCACTGCTGCAGGTAATCGATGTTGCGGATAATGCGGCAGAAATCGTCTCCCCCGATACGGGGTATGGAGAGATCGACAAAGGCCACGTCCGGCACGAACTCCACCAGCTGGTCAAGGCAGGCCAGTACATCATCGGCGGCCGCCACCAGGTGCCCCTGCTCCTCCAGCAACCCGCTTACGCTGCGGAGGTACTCCCTGTCGCTGTCAAGCAGCAGTATCTTTTTCGCCATCTGACCCGCTCGGGTATTGAATTCACAACCCGGCTGCCCCTCGCAAGGAGCACCTGCCTCTGATATCCCCCACAGTGTATTCAACTGCCATCGCGAATGCAACGGTGTGCCGTCGGAATTTCCTGAGTCGTTCGGAAACGGCACCATCGTCGGAACAGATTATGATTGCACCCCATAATGATTTAAAGTATATTACGATGTTCGACTTTAGAGTGTCAGGCCAGCAGAACATATCACGCATGCAGCGTACCTGGAAAGACTGGACAGACACGCCACGGATCAGCGGCCGAAGGGCCCTTGGAGAAACAGCCTGCAGCGCCCCTCCAGCCCCCCGCTCATCCTCTCTCCGCAACGCAGCCTCCGCTGCGGCCCTTGCGGGTCTCCCAGCAACCACCCAAGGAACCACCATGTCTGCTGAAACCAACGCCACACCCCTGTTCACCGATCTAAAACTCAGCCAGCCCCTGCTCAGGGCCCTGGAGGACGCCGGCTACGAAAGCCCGACGCCGATTCAGTGCCGGATGATCCCCCACATGCTCGCCGGCCGCGATGTGGTCGGCCAGGCCCAGACCGGCACCGGCAAGACCGCCGCTTTCGCCCTGCCGCTGCTGATGCAGCTCAAACAGGAAAAACGCGTCCAGCCGCAGATCCTGGTCCTCGCCCCGACCCGCGAACTGGCCCTCCAGGTCGCCGAGTCCTTCCAGCAGTACGGCCGCCACCTCGACAACTTCCGGACCCTGGCCATCTTCGGCGGCCAGGATTACGCGGTCCAGCTGAGCGGCCTCAAGCGCGGCGCCCAGGTGGTTGTCGGCACCCCCGGCCGGGTAATGGACCACATCCGCCGCGGCAGCCTGAACCTGGCGGAAATCCACAGCCTGGTCCTCGACGAGGCCGACGAGATGCTGAAGATGGGCTTCATCGACGATGTCGAGTGGATCCTCGAGCAGACCCCGGCAGAGCGGCAGATCGCCCTGTTTTCGGCGACGATGCCGCCGAGCATCCGCCAGATCGCCCAGAAATATCTCTCCACCCCGGTTGAAATCACCATCGAGACCAAGACCGTCACCGCCCCGACCATCAATCAGCGCTATATGCCGGTAAACGGCTACGGCAAAAAGCTCGAGGTGCTGCAGCGGCTGCTCGAGGCCG
>CAYYWK010000114.1:0-7841 GCA_964475345.1 uncultured Desulfobulbus sp. | reverse complement strand
TGCTCGAGGCGATGATCATTTCCGCAGCCGACCCGGCGATCCGGAAAATGGCCGAAGAAGCAGGCGCCAAGGGCATCAACCTGGTGGGCATGTGCTGCTCCGGTCTGGAGGCCCTGTCGCGTCATGGTCTGCCCCATGCCGGTAACTTCTCCTCCACGGAGGCCGTCCTCGTCACCGGGGCCGTCGACACGATGTGCGTCGACATCCAGTGCATCAAGCAGGACCTGAAGCGGGTGGCGGACTGTTACGATACACCGTTCATCACCACCAACTACCGGGCGAAAATCGAGGGTGCCCTGCATATCCAGCTCGACGAACATGACCCGCTGAAATGCAGCGATGAGATCCTCATCAAGGCGATCAGCCGCTTCAAGACCCGCAAGGGACCGATCCAGATACCGAAGCATTCGTCCCGCGGCATTCACGGGTTTTCCTACGAGTACATCAATTACATGCTGGGCGGCTCGTTCCGGGGCAGTTACAAACCGCTCAACGAGAATATCATCAACGGCCGGATTCGCGGGGTGGCAGGTGTCGTCGGTTGTACCAACCCGCGCTCCAAACAGGATTTCTCCCACGTCGAGCTGGTCAAAGAACTGATCAAGAACGATGTCCTGGTGCTGCAGACCGGCTGCTCGCAGATCGCCCTGGCCAAGGCCGGCTTGACCGGGCCCGGCGCAGCCGCCCTGGCTGGACCCGGGCTGGCTGAGGTCTGTGAAACTGTGGGAATGCCGCCGGTGCTCGGTCTCGGTTCCTGTGTTGACAACAGCCGTATCCTGATCGCTGCTTCGGAAATGGTGCGGACCGGCGGCCTGGGCGATACGCTGGCCGATCTGCCGGCAGCCGGCTGTGCGCCGGAGTGGATGAGCGAGAAGGCCATCGCCATCGGCCAGTACTTTGTCGCCTCCGGTGTCTATGTCGTCTTCGGCCACACCTTCCCGATGACCAGTGGCACCAGATTTGAGAAGCATCTTTTCGAGGAGCTCGAGGACAAGGGCTTCGGCAAGTGGGGCTTTGCCAGCGATCCTCGCGAGATGGCCCGGATGATGATTGAGCATATTGACAAGAAACGCCGTGCGCTGGGGATTGACAAGGCCCGTGAACGGGTGCTGATGGATATGGCGGATCGGCGCGTGCTGGATGCCTCTCTCTGATTCATTGATGATGCGGCTGTGATCCGGGTTGCCAGGTGCCACCCCTCACCGGGCGCCCGGAGAGCGGCTGCCTTTTGTCTGGATTTCTCCTGCGTGGTGCACTAAACTTTACAGATGAAGATCTTCGACGGACGATACTCCTGGGATGGCAAGAAACATGACGATCACGACCCTATCGCCTGGTTTCCGGGGGCCTACGATCTGAAAATCGTCGCCTTCCCGGATGGCGACAGCGGCAAGCTGCGTCGCCTCAAACCATACCTGTGTGTGTATGCGCGGACTGGCGAGGGGCTGTCGATCTCGGCAAAACCGGAGAAGTTCGCCCGGGAGATATGCCGCCGGTTTGCGCTGGATATGGAGAAGGTCCTCTGGGTTGAAGATCACCTCTCGCTGGAGAATCGATACGAGGTCGTCACCTTCAGGAAGATCGGCCACCTGGCCGAAGAGCTGCTGTACAGTTTCAGCAAGCGGCCGGCTGCACTCGCTGAGGTGGAAATGATCGAGAAAGAGCTGGCCGAACTCGCCAGATGGAAGGAGCCAGCCATGGAGCAGCAGGATGGCTGATGCTGCGCCGATGGCGGATGCGGTAGGCCCGCTACGGGAGAGGCTGCGGGAACTTGAGGAGAGAATTGCCGAAACCAGAAGGCGGCTGCCGGCCCACTCGGTCAAGCCGCCGATAATGATGGATCTGCTGGCGCTGGAGGATGAGAGAGACCTCCTGCTGCAGCAGCTCGAGGCGGGCACGGGCGATTGCTGATGGCCATTTCGCCGGTATTCGAGGAAACCTACCGGAATTACCTCGCAGAGCTCGCCCGGTCGGATATCTTTTCCAGGGCCGATCTGCTGGGCCTGGAAGCGGAGGGGGATCACTTGCGGGTTCCCCTCTATGGCCGTGAATACCACGTCTCGCAGTCGGGGATAAAGGACCCTGGCGGCAGGGAAGTCACTGCTGCGGTGCGGGTGGTGCTCTGCAAATACCTGCTGACCTGCCCGGCGCAAGTGCCGCCGCTGTCCGACCGACTGGTCACCTACCGCGAATTCAGGGACGCAGGGCCCCTCATCTCGTATTTCACCACCAACACCAACAAGATCATCGAGACCACCTTCGCCGGCAGGGTTGCCCTGCTGCGCGAGCGGGCAGCGATGGCCGGCGGGGAAGTCCTTGCCTCGGAGACATACGATCTCTCCCTGCACTTCCGGGCTCTGCCGCGAATCCCGGTGCTGATCAATTTCAACGACCGCGACGAGCTTTTCCCCGCGTCGGCCTCCGTCCTCTACCGGGCCTCAGCCGAAATCTTTCTCGACATGGAGTGCCTGGCCATTACCGGCACCCTGCTGGCCGGCAGGCTGATAGCTCCCGGCGTCGGCTGAGGGCACCTGAACCATCCGGTCAGGTTCGGAACTGGCGGATCGCTTTGGCGGAATCGTCGGCAAGCTCACTGAGTTGTGCCGAGGCCTTGGCGATGCTCACCACGGACTCGTCGGTCTGGATGGCTGCCTCCGTCACGGTGTTGGCCATATTAGCCATGTCCTCTGCATAGACGGCCGCCTTCGACACTTTTTCGTTGGAGTAGCCCAACCGGTCTGAGGCTGCAGCGAGGGACTGGGCGATTTCGTTGACCGTTGCGGACTGTTCCTCGACGGCGCTGGCGATGGTCGACACGACATCGCTGTTCTGGGTGACGATCCCTGCGGCCTCCTTGATGCCGGCGATGGTGTTCTTGGTCACCTGCTGGACATGGTCGATGCGGCTCTGGATCTCGGTTGCCGCACTGGCGGTCTGTTTGGCCAGTTCCTTGATTTCGTTGGCGACAACCGCGAATCCCTTGCCGGCCTCGCCGGCCCTGGCGGCTTCGATGGTGGCGTTGAGGGCAAGGAGGTTGACCTGGTCGGAGATGGCGGTGATCGATTCCGTGACCTTGCTGATATCCTCTCCGGCCTGGCCCAGCTCGTTGACCTCCTCTTCGAGCTGTTCCATCTTGGCTCTGGCACTCTCGGTGTTGCTGTGGGCCTTGGCCGAGGTGCGCGAAATTTCGTTGACGGTGCTGGTCAACTGCTCTATCGCTGCCGAGACGGAGTGGATGTTGCCGGTGGATTCCTCCATGATCCCGGATATTTCATTCATATCGCGGCTCTGGTAGCCTGCTGAGCGGTAGAGCGTCTCGGAAATGCCCTTGGTCGATGAGGCCTTTTCCTGGATCGTGTTGATCTGGCTGTGAATCGATTTGGCGACAGTATCGATCTGGCTGGCATCCGCTTGCAGTTTCTTGATAATCTCCTGCAGTTTTTCCAGAAACCTGTTGAAAAACAGCGAAACCCTGCCGGTTTCGTCATTCCCGGTGACAGGCAGCCGCTGTGTCAGGTCGGCATCGCCGGAGCTGATGTTCTCGAGTCCGGTTGCCACCCGTTGCACCGGCTTGCCGATCAGGTTGGAGATGATCAGCGCGCCGACGGTGGCCATTGCGATGACTACCGCCACGATGGTGGCGAAGAGAATGCCGATGTTGCGGATCTGCTCCTCCGCCTTGCCCGAGATGCTCTGCAGGAGCTGGTCGGCCGAGCCGCCGGAAGCCCCAGACTGGCCTCCCTGCTGCATGGAGAGCACCGCCTGCCTGAATTCCTCGATGGATGTATTCTTGTAATCATTGAGGAAATAGAGCGCCAGGATGGTCATCAGGACACCGAAGGCGATAGTGGAAGGGATGACGAAACCGGAAATTTTTACTCTGATGGAAAGATCCTTGAGAAACTGCAGCATGGCGACCTCGCTGGGAATGTGGGGTGATGCTGTTTGGCCAGGAGGCGTGAGGTGGTCTCTTTTTTCCTGCCCAGATTTTCAATCGCTGAAAAATACCTGCAATAATCAAAATGTAAAACAAATATTGCAATTTTCGGCAAACTGGTTCTGTTGATTGTTCGGTTGAGAACATCCGCAGATGAAAAAAATATGCCAGCAGGGTACGATGCCGGAAAGACTGCCGGCTGCTCGAGGTGACTGCCGGCTGTTGCGCGGGTAACTGCCAGACGGGACAGAGGATGGGCAAAGAAGCAGGACATGGAATACGGCGGGTCCTGGTCGTCGACGATGAACCGGACATGCGGATGTTGCTGACGCGAATCCTGGCGAAGAAGGGCGGCTATGAGGTGCGTGAGGCCGATTCTGGAGATGGCGGCCTCGACATCATTGGCCGGTGGCTCCCGGATGTGGTCCTCTCGGATGTCAAGATGCCGGGGATGGATGGCGTTGAACTCTTCCGGCGGATCAAGGACGTCGATCCGACCATCACCACGATCATCATGACCGGCTATGCCACCGTCGAGATGGCAGTCGAGGCGCTGAAGAGCGGTATCTACGATTTTTTCCAGAAACCCTTCGACAACGATCAGATCCTCCATGCGGTGTCAAGGGCGATGGAGAGGACCTGGCTGCTCAGGGAAAATCGCAGATTCCAGGAACTGCAGGCTGGTCCGGAGAATCGCGAATTTTACGGCTTTGTCGGCAACTCGCCACGGCTGCGACAGGTTGAGGACCTGCTCCGCCGGCTGGCGCCGAGTGACATGACGGTGCTTATCCGCGGCGAGTCGGGAACCGGCAAGGAACTGGCGGCACGGGCCCTCCATGCCATGTCCGGACGGGCCGCGCGAAAGATGGTGACGGTCAACTGCCCGGCTCTGCCGGAGCACATTCTGGAAAGCGAACTGTTCGGCTATTGCAAGGGAGCCTTCACCGGCGCCGATCATGACAAGGTAGGGCTGTTCGTCGAGGCCAACCATTCCACCATCCTGCTCGATGAAATCGCTGACATCCCGGTGTCGATCCAGACCAAATTGCTGCGGGTCCTGCAGGAAAAGGAGGTCCAGCCGCTTGGTCAGACCAGGACCCTGCCGGTGGATGTCCGGGTGGTGGCCAGTACCAACCAGGACATCGAGGCCAAGATCAGCCGCGGCGAATTCCGGGAGGATCTGTTCTACCGGCTCAATGTGGTGACGGTGACGATGCCCAGCCTTGAGACGATCCGTTCAGACATCCCGCTCTTGATCCACCATTTTCTCCACAGGTATCGCCGGGAATACGAGCGGCCCGATCTCGAGTTTTCCGAGGAGGCTATTCAGGCGCTGCTCCGGCGGCAGTGGCGCGGCAATGTGCGTGAACTGCAGAATACCATCAATAGGGCGGTCCTGCTGGGCAATGGTCCCAGGGTCGAACTGCGGGATCTGATGCTTGAGGTCGATATGCCGCCAGTAGAGGCCGGATCCAACCGGGCCGGGCTTGATCTCGAGCACCTCCAGCATCTCGATTATGCCGGCGCCAAGGAAGCGATGCTGCAGACCTTTACCGCCTCGTATCTGCATGCCGCCCTCTCACGGAGCAAGGGCAATGTTTCGCTGGCCGCCAAGAGTTGCGGCATGGAACGCCAAGCCCTGCAACGGCTGCTCCGGCGTTACCAGATCTCCCTCGCAGAGTATCGTCAATAGACTCCCTGCGTCCTGCCCGTTTTGTCCCCTTCTTCCCATGTGCAGCAAAAATGTTGCACTGCGTCAGCCCGGTTGCAGTCCAATGTCGTACCATGACTCTTGTTACCAAAGCCGCTCTCTCTTAAAAATTGCATTTTATTCATACCTTGCGAGATTGTTCGGCCATTTTTCAATGCATTGACCTTTCTGGTACCGATTCTGCAAAACAGGGGCATGGAGCACGGCTGAGAAGGACATTGCCCCGGGGAACCCGTCTGCCTTCCCTGGCCTGATCAGCCGCTCTCCATGACTTATGTGGGCCATGCCGAATCCGGCAGGCCTGCAACCGAAATGTTGCATTTCGAAATGGAACGCATGCTGCCGACACTCCTGCGCATACTGGCTCTATCGCCGATCTTCTCCGTCGTCCTGTTCTGTCAGGACGCCTGGGCGCTGCAGACCCATGGCGGGTCCGAGGGCGTGGTCGTTCACCAGATTGCCCATATCCAGTACCTTGGAGCCCTTGGCTACCTCCTCTGGGATATCCGTCGCAGCAGCTTTTCCGGTATCGGGTGGCGCTATCTCCAGAGATTCTGCTGGCTGATGATGATCTGGAATGCCACCGCCTTCATCGGTCACTTCGCCCAGATGTCACTTCCGGACGAGGCGATCTCCACAGAGGACGGGTATCTCTCGGCCCTGCTGCTGCTGCCGGTTTCCTTCGGACGCTGGATATATTATGTGACGGCCCTTGATCACCTGGTGATCACGCCGGCGCTGTTCTTCCTCTTTCTTGCCATGCGCTCGTTTTCGAAATCGACGAACTCGGTGCAGGCGGAGAATGGACGATGATCGCCGGCATTCCTCTGCTTCCGGCGATTCTCGTCGATATCATCGGTTCCGCCGCCAATATCGCCTTCGCCTTCCTAGCCTGGCGCCATGCCCTGTCCCTGTCAAGGCGACAGCCCGACAACTTCGTCTGGGGATATCTGTTCTATGTCACATTCGCCATTGCCGCTTTCACCATCTCCCGGGCAGTCGGTCACCTGGTCAAGCAGTTTCTGCTGATCGCCGGCCATGCAGAAATCTGGCGGGCGATTTCCCCCTACTCCGGGGGCTTCAACACCCTGTTCATGATCTCGGTGGCGGCGGTGATGATCTTCTACCACAAGGGAGTGCAGGCCTACGAAGTCCTCGAACATGAGGCCGGCAAACTGAAGAACGCCAATCGTGATCTCGAGGCGGCGGCGACCCAGTTGCAGAACCTGAACCAGACCCTCGAACAGAAAGTCGAGGAGCGGACGGAAGAGCTTTCGCAGTCTGAAAAGAAGTTCCGTCATCTCTTCTCCGCCTCGAAGGACATGGTCTTCTTCTGCGATGCCGCCAACCGGGTGGTGGACATGAACGATTCCGGCTTCGAGATGCTTGGATTGAGGCGCGACGAGAACAAGAGCCTGACGTTGGCGGATTTTTTCGCCGACCAGACAGAGATCGACGGGTTCTGCCGGCGGCTGGCTGATGACGGCTATATCAAGGACCTCGACCTCGGCTTCATCCGCAGCGACGGCACCGCAATATCGGCGCTGCTCTCGGCCACGGCCATTGTCGGGGAGGACGGCGGGATGCTGGGGGCAGAAGTCATCGCCAAGGACCTGACCAAGCTGAAGACGATGATGGAGCAGCTGGCAGCCAGTGAAAAGATGGCCTCGATCGGCCAGATGGCGGCCGGCGTCGCCCATGAGATCAACACCCCGCTGGGGATTATCCTCGGCTATTCGCAGCTGCTGATGGACGAATTCGAGGAAGGCAGCGAGGCCTACCAGAGCCTGCAGGTTATCGAGCGGCAGACCAAGGCCAGCCGCAAGATCGTCGCCGACCTGCTGAAATTTTCCCGCCAGTCGGGAAGTTCCCGCGAGGATGTCAACATCAACGACATTCTCGGGGACGTGATGGCGGTGACCGAACACACCCTGGGACTCAGCCATATCCTGATCAGGCGGGAACTGGCCGCCGAACAGCCGATCGTCGTCGGTGATGCCGAGAAATTGCGGCAGGTCTTCGTGAATCTGATCAACAACGCCCATCACGCGATGCTCGAGCAGGGCGGCGGCGAGATCGTCATCGGCACCAGGAACGAGGACAGCGGGACGGTGGTGGTCGAGGTCAGGGACAGCGGCCACGGCATTGCCGAAAAGAACCTGGCGAAGATCTTCGATCCCTTCTTCACCACCA
>CAYYWK010000113.1:0-7854 GCA_964475345.1 uncultured Desulfobulbus sp. | reverse complement strand
GGGCCTCTTCGACGCTGGTGATCCCGTGCCTGACTTTTTCCAGGGCCGCCTCGCGCAGCGGGGTCATCCCTTCCTGGATCGCCACCTTGCGCAGCTGATCCTCGGGCACCTCGGCACTGACCGCCTTGCAGACCTCGTCGGTCATCTCCAGCAGTTCGAAGAAGCCCACCCGCCCCTTGTAGCCAAGGCCGTTGCATTCAGGGCAGCCGGCAGGTCCATAGGTAACCACGGTATCGACCTCATCTTCACGGAACCCGACGTGCAGCAGTTCCTCCGGGGTATACTTGACGACACGCTTGCAGCTCTGGCAGAGTCGCCGGCCAAGCCGCTGCGACAGCACCATCGTTACAGAGGAGGCCAGCATATACGAGGGAATGCCGATATCCATCATACGGCTGATGGTCGCGGCGCTGTCGTTGGTGTGCAGGGTGGAGAAAACGAGGTGGCCGGTCATCGCCGCCTTGATGGCGATCTCTGCCGTTTCCATGTCCCGAATCTCGCCCACCATGATGATGTCGGGGTCCTGCCGGAGAAAGGCCTTGAGGGCGGCGGCGAAGGTCATTCCGACCTCGTTGTGGACGTTGACCTGGTTGATGCCCTTGAAGTTGAACTCGACCGGGTCCTCGGCGGTGAGGATCTTGATGTCCTCGCTGTTCAGCGAGTTGAGGGCCGAATACAGGGTAACGGTCTTGCCGGAGCCGGTGGGCCCGGTGACCAGCAGCAGCCCCTGCGGCCGCGACAGACAGCGCTTGAGCATCTCGAAGGTCTTCTGTTCGAAACCGAGTTTCGTCAGGTCGACATTGAGCGAGCTCTTATCGAGAATACGCAGGACCACCGATTCCCCGTAGAGGGTCGGCAGCGAGGAGACCCGGAAGTCGACCGAGCGGTTGCGTCCGACGCGCATCTTGATACGTCCGTCCTGGGGGACCCTGCGCTCGGTGATATCGAGCCCGGAGAGGATCTTGAGCCGGGCGACAAGGGCGTTCTTGATCGTCAGGGGCAGGTTCATCGCCTTGAACAGCGAACCGTCCTTGCGGTAGCGGACCTGCATGTTCTTCTCATACGGCTCGACATGGATGTCCGAGACGCCTTCCTGCACGGCCTTGATCAGGATGCCGTTGACCAGCTTGATGATCGGGGCATCGGAGGCGTGGAACTGGTCGAGATTCTCGTCCCCGTCGCTGGCATCAATTTCGAAATCGTCGGCAGCCTCGGCGAGGATTGAGCCGAAGTCATCGACATTGGTGACCGACTCCTCTTCGTGCACCTCTTCCTTGAAGAAGAAAAAACTGCGCGCCTCTTCGTCGGAGATCCCGTAGTATTTTTTGTAGGCCTCGACGATGTCGTCCTCGGTCGAGACGCAGACGGACAGCTCCTTGTTCAGGGAATTCTGCAGGTCCTCCACCGCCATGGCGTCGGTGGGCTCGGACATCGTCACCTGCAGGGTGTTGCCTGCCATCCGCAGCGGGAAAGCCATGTACTGTTTGGCAGTCTCGTAGGGCAGCAGCCGCAGGACATCTTTGGACGGCGGCTCGTTCTTGATGACGACTGGGGGATAGTTGTGCTGCCGGCTGAGCAGGTTGAAAACGGTGTTTTCGTCGATGTACTCGAGCTTGCGGAGAATGCTGCTCAGCCTTCCGCCGCCCTTCTGCATCTCCTTCTTCGCCGTCTCCAGCTGTGAGAGAGTGATAAGGCCGGCCTTGCTCAACAGCTCGCCGATCTTGAGCTTGCCCGCCCCGGACTGGTCCTTGACCGTCTTTTTCAACGAGGTGCTGGCTCGACTCACTGTACTCGCTAACGCTGCCATATATGCCGTGATCCTGAATAGCTCTGGTCTTTTGTCATTCTGGACAGACGCTTTCCCATTACTCTCAACAGAATACCCGTTTGTCCTGCAAAAACAAACCCTTTAATTACCCTATCGACATGCTGTCGCCAGTGATGTGCATACAAAGGCCACAAAACTCCACCTGGCCGCCTGAACGAGGCTCCATCCCTTGACGGGCACTTTACAGCAGCGGGTATCTCTTGCGGATCTCTTCGGCAAGTGGAATCATGATCTCCCGCATCGACGGTTCAGCTGCCGACGAGGTACGAAGCGAGAAAATATGTTTCCATTCTGCAAGGTTACAGTACATGATCAACTCGGTCTTACAGGAGTTGGGCAGAACCGTTCTCGCCGCCTGGGGGGTGGATGTCTCAAGAAGCTGCAGGTACAGGTGCTCGGTCTCCTCCATCGCCTGCTGCCAGAGACTGTACTCGACCGTGCCTTTCTCGTAGAACATCGGCTTGATGAAGGTCACCTGGCTGCCGAATTTTTCCTGGCTGTATCGGCAGTAGCGCTGACTTTCCTGGAGAAACGAACAGGGGCGATGGCGGACCAGTTCGTGGGTCACCGCCCGGTTGACGATGAATTTGACCCCGATATGGCGATGTCGCCGCAATAGATGCATCGGCAGCGTTTCCACCTCCTCGAGAGGCACAATGCGGACTGACAGCCCTGCCGGCAACGGCCGACAGTCCTCTGCGCCGAACACACCTTCGAAGAGGTAGGGGGTCTTCGCCGAAAGAGCCGACAGAAGAGCGTTGACGATGGCATTGCCGCCATGGCCGAGCGCCAGTTCGCGGTATGTCCTGATCGAGCCGGTTACCAGACAGCCTTCAGCCATCGGATCTATGATCAGGAACTTGGGTTGGCAGGCGTACAATTCGGCCAGCTGTTCAGGCCGACAGGTGACGCTGGCGGTGACGACGGCCATCTCGAGCACAGAATTATGCCCGTGCATCGCCACTTTGGAGACGAAGGGGATGGCCGAATCCTCGGTGATTTTGTCTTCGCTCTTGTAGCAGACCCTGCCGCAGGCCTCCAGGCGTACCGCAAGGGACGCTCGGTCAAGGTCATCCTGAATCTCAAACGAGGGGTCGACAATCAGCATAGGCTCAATTCCCTTTCCAGAAAGGTGACATCTGCCGGAGCGAGGCAATGATTCCCGGCATCTTTTCCAGCACGAAATCCACTTCCGCCTCGCTGTTATAGGTGCTCAGCGAAAAGCGGATGGAGCCGTGCGCGGCGGTGAACGGCACGCCCATCGCCCTGAGCACGTGCGACGGCTCCAGCGACCCGGAGGTGCAGGCCGACCCGGAGGAGGCGCAGATGTTGTAGCGGTTCATATGCAGCAGGATAGCCTCGCCCTCGACGTACTCGAAACTGATGTTGCAGGTGTTCGGCAGCCGCTCGGTCTTGTGGCCGTTCAGCATCGACTTCGGCACGGCCGCAAGCAGGCCCTCCTCGAGCCTGTCCCGTAAGGCCTTGACCCTGGTGTTTTCATCCTCCATCTTGTCTGCCGCCAGTTCGCAGGCCCGGCCCAGGGCGATGATCGAAGCGACGTTCTCGGTGCCGCCGCGCCGCCCCTTCTCCTGGTGGCCGCCGGTCAGGAAGGGAACGAACATCGTGCCCCGCTTGACATAGAGGACACCCACCCCTTTCGGTGCATGCAGTTTATGGCCCGATACCGAGAGGAAGTCGACATCGAGCTCCTTCAGATTGATGGGCACCTTGCCGACCGCCTGGACAGCGTCGGTATGGAAGAGTATTCCCCGCTCCCTGGCCATGCTCGCCATTTTCTCGACAGGAAAGATGACCCCTGTTTCGTTGTTGGCCCACATGACACTGACAATTGCGGTGTCCTCGGTGAGCGCCTCGGCGTATTCGTCGAGATCAAGCGTTCCGTCGGCAGCCACCTTCAGCCTGGTCACCCGGTGCTTGTGCCCGGTCAGGCGATCGAGATTCTCGCAGAGATTCTTGATCGCCGGATGCTCCACCCTGGTGGTGACCACGTGGCGTTTCTCGGGAAATGTCTGCAGGGCCGACAGGATAGCGGTCGAATCGCTCTCGGTGCCGCAGCTGGTGAAGGTGATCTCCCCCGGTTCGGCGCCAAGCAGCGAGGCAACCTGCTCCCTTGCCCTGACCAGCGACTGGCCGACCTGGCCGCCGAAGGTGTGCATGCTGGAAGGGTTGCCGTAATAATCGGCGAGATAAGGCAGCATCGCCTCAAGCACCTCGGGGGCGATCCTGGTCGTGGCATTGTTATCCATGTAGATAACCGCGTCGTGATGCAGATCCATCAGTTTTCCTCCACGATCAGGGTGTCGAGAACCAGTTCCCGCAGCTTCTTCTCCACGTACTCCTTGATCGTGGTCTGGGACTTCGAGCAGCTCTTGCAGGCCCCCCGCAGCGAGACGCTGACGAAATCACCGTCAACATCGAGGAGTTCGATGTCGCCCCCGTCTTTGCGCAGGCCCGGCCTGATCTCCCGCTCGAGGACCTCCTCGATCTTCTTGATCTTCTGCAGCGTCGTCATCCGCTTGGGCTTTTCCATCGGCTTGATCCACTGCAGCGTGCTGCCGGAAACGGTCTGCTGGAGGATCTCCCGCAACCTGTCCTCGCACTTGCCACAGCCGCCTCCGGCTTTGGTGAAATTGGTGATCTCCTCCACCGAGCGCAGGTTGGACTCGTTGATCGCCCGGATGATTTCGAGGTCGGTGACCCCGAAACATTCACAGACGATCTCGCCTTCCGCCATAGGCAGCGCCATTCCACGGTAATCGGCGATTGCCGCCTCAAGGGCTTCACGCCCCATCACCGAGCAATGCATTTTTTCCTTGGGCAGTCCGCCGAGAAAATCGGCAATGTCTTCATTCGTGATCTTCGCCGCCTCGTCAAGGGGCATGCCCTTCACCATCTCGGTGAGGGCCGACGACGAGGCGATTGCGCTGGCGCAGCCGAAGGTCTTGAACTTGGCATCGGTGATGACCCCGTTGTCATCGACCTTGATCGTCAGTTTCAGCGCATCGCCGCAGGCCAGCGAACCAACGTCGCCAGTGCCGGAGGCATTCTCCACTTCACCGACATTGCGTGGATTCAAGAAATGTTCCTTAACGAGGTCCGTATATTCCCACATAAACTCACTCCCGAATAGTGTTTGTCAGTTAGGCCACACGTCGAGTTGACAATAATACTGAAGATGCAAAAAGCAACCGCCTTTTACACCCTCCGGTTGGCATGTCAACTATCATGATGTCGGTATCTTATTCGAGCAATCCGATCTCTTTGAGCATCGCTTGGGCGGAGCTGACCAGATGCACGGTACCTTCCGCCGTCCTCGACTCGACATAGAAACGGATCTTCGGTTCTGTTCCCGAGGGGCGGATCATCAACCAGGAACCGTCGTCGAGGATCATCTTGCGCCCATCCAGGGTGATGACCTCGACGATGGTCTTCTCCCTGCCGCCGATAACGATCTTCGTCCCCTTCCGGTACTTCTCGAGCTTGTCGAGCGCCTTGAGCAGCTCGGCACCCCTGAGACGGACGGCGACGCCGTCCCGGTCGGGATAATAGGCGCCATAGGTCCCTTCGATCTCCCGCAGGTACTCGCCGAGGTTCCGGCCGGTGGTCATGACCATGTCGAGGGCAAGCAGCAGGCCGATATAGGCATCCTTCTCCGGGGTGTGGCCGACGACCGAGATCCCGTCCGATTCCTCGAAAAAGACCAGGGCCTTGCCGATCACCGGCTTGAACTCCTTAAAACCGACCTTCGGCTCATACAGCTCTTCACCGAAGGCCTCGGCCAGGCGGTTGGCCAGGTTCGAGGTGGCCACGGTCTTGGCCACCATGCCCTTCCTGCCCTTGTGCTGGTGGAGAAAATGGTAGGCCATGGCCCCGAACTGGTTCATGCTGATTTCGCAGGCGCCGTCGGTGAAACGGATCCGGTCGCCGTCGGGGTCGATGATCGCTCCAAGCTTCAGCCTCTCCGGCCGGGCCCCGATGGTTGCGACGACCTCTCGCATATTGACGGTGGAAGGTTCCGGGGCGATGCCGCCGAAGGTCACATCGGCGGTGTCCCGGAGGGTGATCAGGCGCTCGCAGACGGTGTCGCCAAACAACCTGCGGATATGCAGCCGGCTTGCGCCGTGCACCGAATCGACGGCGACGGCAATGTCCCGGTTCTCCTGAAAGGAATTGATGATCAGGTCAAGGTCGAGTCCGTGCCGTTCCACGTTGCGACGCACCAGACTCTGCCAGCAGGCAAGTGAATCGAAGGGCCGCAGGTTTGGGGAATCGGGCAGTTTGCCGTCAGTGAGCGCTCCAGTACCTGCTTCCCCGAATTCCATCAGCCGCCGGGCATTGGCGGTGATCCGCTCCGTCAGTACCGCAGCGGCAGGGCCGGCATCGGCGGCGTTGTACTTGTACCCCCCGTATTCGAGGGGATTGTGGGATGGAGTGAGATTGATCGAAAAGGCGGCGTTTTTCTCCAGGACCGCAGCCGACAGCACTCCGGTCGTCGATTCACCGGCGTAATGGACGACAAAACCGGCATCCACCAGCACGCCTGCCGCTGCCGCCGCCAGGATCGGGCCGCCGAAGCGGTTGTCGAAGCCGAGGACACAGCCCCTGTGCCTGGCTTCGCCAAGGCTTCCCACCCCGAGATGCGCTGCCAGCGACGCGTCATTGTCCAGTTCGCGATAGAGATCGATGATCGCCATGGTGACCACGGTCACGGAGCGGACGAAGATATCCTTGCCGAGCCGGCCGCGCCAGCCGGACGTCCCGAAGGTAACGGATTCGCTGGGAACGCCACGGTTTTCGATGATTTCGCGGCGCAGCAGATCGTATACCCGGTCTATCGCTGGCTGCCAGGCTGCGCCCTCGCTCTTTTTCAGTGCGACCAGTTCCTTGAGCAGAGCGAAGTAGTCGCTTGCCTGATGATTTCCCTCGACCATGTATCGGGCAAACAACTGCCCGGCAGTCTCCATGTTCATAGCCAACCTCCGTATTGCCGCTTTCCGGATCTGTCCCGCCTGTTCCCGCAGAACCCGCCCACCTGGTGCCTGTTCTGCATTTTTACGGCAGAAGCACCGCCTTGTACAGTTTTTTCCAGGCGTGTCCATGTAGTGCCTGCCCTCAAGCACCCTGCCCGTCTTGACAAACATCAATATGCCTTCTATATTTTAACAGTTATTCTGAACGGTACAATCTGCCATCCACCATCCACCTTCATCATCGCCGCCCGCAACGAGCATCTCCCAGCGAGGAGCATCGAACCGGCACACCATTCTCTACCACGACGCAGGAGTCACGCATGGCCCACCAGCACGAAACGGAACTGATCCTCTGGTTCGACGACATCGGCATCGACGACGTCGCCATCGTTGGCGGCAAGAACGCCTCGCTGGGTGAAATGTACCAGTACCTCACCTCGCATGGCGTCATGGTCCCGCACGGCTTTGCCATCACCGCCCACGCCTATCGCCACCTGGTCGCCAGCAGCGGCATCCAGCAGGCGGTAACCGAGGCCCTCGCCGGTCTCGACACCCATGACCTCCGCAACCTTCAGGAAAGGGGGAAAAAGGTCCGGGAAATCCTCCGCAGCGCTGCCTTCCCGGCGGATCTGCGGGAGGCCATCGTCACCGCCTATCGGAAGATGGAAGACGAATACGGGCCCAATGTCGACGTCGCCGTCCGCTCTTCCGCCACCGCCGAGGACCTGCCGGACGCCTCGTTCGCCGGCCAGCAGGACACCTACCTCAACGTCCGCGGGGCCGAGGCGGTGATCGATTACTGCAGCCAGTGCTTCGCCAGCCTGTTCACCGACCGCGCCATCTCCTACCGCCACGACAAGGGTTTCGGCCAGTTCGACGTCTATCTCTCCATCGTCGTCCAGAAAATGGTACGGTCCGATTCGGCGTGCTCCGGCGTGCTGTTCACCCTTGACACCGAATCCGGGTTCCAGAACGCCGTCTACATCACCGGCGCCTGGGGGCTCGGCGAGAACGTCGTCCAGGGGGCCGTCAACC
>CAYYWK010000112.1:0-7955 GCA_964475345.1 uncultured Desulfobulbus sp. | reverse complement strand
TTGCCTGACGTGCGAGATTGGAACAGTGCCTGCGAAAAGGCGGCGGAGATCCTCAACGATGACCATTATGGTCTCGAGGATGTCAAGGACCGCATCCTCGAACTGATCTCGGTGGGAATTATCAAGGGCGACATCTCTGGCTCGATCATACTCTTGATAGGACCTCCAGGCGTCGGTAAGACCTCGATCGGCCAGTCGATTGCCCGGAGCCTGGGCCGCGAGTTCTACCGGTTTTCACTGGGCGGAATGCGGGACGAGGCGGAGATCAAAGGTCATCGCCGTACCTATATCGGGGCGATGCCGGGGAAATTCCTGCAGGCGATCAAGACCTGCAAGACCGCCAACCCGCTGATCATGCTCGACGAAATAGACAAGATCGGCGCCAGTTTCCACGGCGACCCGGCCTCGGCCCTGCTCGAGGTGCTGGATCCTGAGCAGAACAAGGATTTTCTTGATCACTATCTCGATGTCCGTTTCGACCTCTCCAAAGTTCTGTTTATCTGTACCGCCAACCAGATGGAAACCATCCCGGGACCGTTGATTGACCGGATGGAGATCATCCGTCTGCCAGGTTATATCATGGCGGAAAAAGTCGAAATTGCCAGGCGGCATCTTATCCCCAAGCAGCTGAAGTTGCATGGCCTGACGAAAAAGCAGGTAGTCTTTCCCAAGGCTGTCCTGACGGCCATTGTTGAAGGCTATGCGCGGGAGGCCGGGGTGCGCGGACTTGAAAACTGCATCAAGAAGATCATGCGCAAGGCGATCAAGGAGATCGTCAAGGATCCGGAGAAGACCTTCAAGGTCCACACCAGGGACCTCACCGACCTGCTCGGCAAGAAGCTGTTCACCGAGGAAAATGCCTTCAACAAACCGCGTGTCGGTGTCGTCACCGGGCTCGCCTTCACCAGCATGGGCGGGGCGACGCTGCATATCGAATCGATCCCGGTTCCCACCGGTCAGCCAGGTTTCAAACAGACCGGCCAACTCGGGCAGGTAATGATCGAATCCTCAGAGATCGCCTACAGCTATGTCCGGTCACTGCTCCAGGACAACGAGAAGGCCAAGGAATTCTTCGGCAAGAATTTCATCCATCTCCACGTGCCGGCCGGGGCGACCCCCAAGGATGGTCCGTCTGCCGGCATCACCATGGCCTGCTCACTCTACTCGCTGGCCATCGGCAAGCCGATCCAGGCCAGTACCGCAATGACCGGGGAGCTTACCCTGAGCGGTCTGGTGATGCCGATTGGCGGGGTCAAGGAGAAGATCATTGCCGCCACCAGAGCAAAGATCGCCCAGGTTCTCCTGCCCAGGGAGAACCAGCAGGATTTCGAACTGCTGCCCCAGCATATCCGTGAAGGGATAACCCCCCATTATGTGTCGACTTTCAAGGATGTATTGAAGATCTGTTTCAAATAATACAAACGATGGGGATTGCCGTGGCCCGGCTTGCGAGCCGGGTCACGGCGCACTCCATCATTCAGGAAGCAGGTCGTAGTAGTAGGTCAGGATATCGGTGCGGGTGACGATGCCGATGATCTTGCCGTCAAGGACCACCGGCAGGTGACCAATATTGTTGGTGACCATGATCTGGGCGGCTCGGGTTGGAGGAACATCAGGGGTGATGGTGGTGATATCGCGGGCCATGAAGGCTTTTACCGGGCTGTCCCATTGCCGTTCCTGCCTGATTTTCTTGAAGTCCCAGAGCACGATGATCCCCTGCAATGCCTCACCGTCAACCACCAGAACTCCCCTGATCTTCTGCTCGGCCATGATTGTGTGGACCTCGCGCATGGTGGTTTCAGGCGAAACAGTAGTAACAGGAAACGACATGATGTCGGAGACCCTGGCCGCCTCCTTCTGATCCCTCTGAATCTGTTCGACGATCGCTTTTTTCAGGGCCTCCGGTGAATAATCCTGGAATTTGACCGTTGCCGAACCCGCACCTGAATGTCCGCCGCCACCGAAACGCTGCATCATCTGGCCGACGTCGATGCGGTCGATGCCGCTGCGGGCGATCAACGTGCACCGCTGTTCGGTTTCGCTGACGAAGATGACGAAGGCCGCGTCGGCATTGATGATCTTGCGGTACATGTTGACCACGTTGGCCATCATCATGACCTTGCCGTCGAGTTTGACGATATTGATCGCCACCGAATGCTCGTTGATCTTCAGCTTGTCCGTTTCCTTCATCAGTTCGAAGAGTATCTCCTTCTGCGCTTCTTCGTATGGGGGATTGAGGAAAAAGCCGGCGACATGGAGGTCGGCACCGTTCTCGAGGAGGAAGGCCGCGGCGTGGGCATCCTCGGCCCTGGTCGAGGGGAAGGTCAGGTGGCCTGTATCTTCGTAAAGACCGATCAGCATCACCGTTGATGCCAGCGGCGACAGGCTCATCCCCCGTTTCCGCATTTCCCGGACCATCAGGGTTATGGTGGCGCCGGCTGCCTCATGGCAGGACCAGTGGGCTTCGATATCGCCCCCGTTCAAGTGATGGTCCCAGAGATGGATCTCGATGTCCTTGCGATTTTTCAGCTTGTCCATCCGGTCGAGCCGCTGCCATTTGTCGGTGTCGACGACCACCAGCGTGTCGATCAGGGCGTGCTCGACTTCGTGGGGGAGGATGATGTTGAACGCGGTTTTGTGCGTGGAAAGAAAACGCGCGACGTTGGGGTTGACCATTTTCGGGATCACGCCGACGGCGTCAGGGTAGAGCAGGGTGCCGGCGATAACCGACGCCAAGGCGTCAAAGTCGGTATTCTTATGGGTGGTGATGATTTGCATGAAGTGCGGACGAATCAGAGAGCAGGGAAACTGAAGAGCGCTGACATGAGGATACGTTCAGGCAACTCCTCCTGTCAAGGGCGACATTCATCCCGGCGCAAGATCTTTCGAAAATGGCCATATTACTGTTGCCGGAGAAAATTCAAGGCTGAGCCTGCCTTGAACCAGGCAACCTGCTCGGCGTTCAGCGAGTGTTTCAAGATGATTTCCGAAATGGAGCCGTCGCGGTGGTGCAGGACCATGCGCACGGTGCTGCCGGGAGCCAGTCCTTCCAGGTCAAGGAGGTCGATGCGGTCATCCTCGCGGACCAGCTCATAGTCTTCAGGTTTGACGAAGGTCAGTGGCAGGACACCCTGTTTCTTGAGGTTGGTTTCGTGGATACGGGCAAATGATCTGGTGATTACCGCGAGACCACCCATATGCCGGGGACTCATTGCCGCATGTTCCCGGGACGATCCTTCGCCGTAGTTGGTGTCTCCGATTGCCACCCAGTTCACACCAGCCGCCTTGTACGCTCTGGCTGTTTCGTTGTATGTCTGTGGCGCATCGTTCAGTTGGTTGACGGTCTTGCCGACTTCACCGGTGAAGGCGTTTACCGCCCCGCTGAAGATGTTGCTGGAGATGTTGTCGAGATGCCCTCGGAAACGCAGCCATGGGCCGGCTGGCGAGATGTGATCGGTTGTACACTTGCCACGGGCCTTGAGCAGCAGGCGCAGATCTTTGAAATCACTCCCGTTCCATGGTGGGAACGGCTCGAGCAGGGCCAGTCTTTCAGAATCCTTTTTAACTACGATCTGGATATCCTGGCGATTGTCGACTGGCGGGAGGAAGCCTGCCGCAGCACAGATAAAATCGGCGGGCGGAACCTCGTTGACCGCCTGCGGCGGTGTCAGCGTGAACATGCTGCCGTCCGCTGCCTGCAGTTCGCTGGAGAAGGGGTTGCGGCTGAAGGTTCCGTGGATCGCATAGGCCATGCATGTTTCCGGGCTGGCGATAAAGCAGCAGGTCCCCGGGTTGCCGTCATTGCGTTTTGGGAAATTGCGGTTGTAGGAGGTGATGATCGAGTTCGCCGCGCCTGCTGCCATCCCCTCCCGCTGCCACTGGCCGATGCAGGGGACGCAGGCATTGGCAAGAACGGTGGCCCCGACGGCCTCGAGCCTGGCGAGTTGGCCGTCGCGGGCGATCGTCGCCCGGACCTGTTCGGAACCGGGGGTGATCAGCAGCGGCGTTTTCAGCCGCAGCCCCCTCTCGGAGATCTGGCTGGCCATGGCCGCGATCTTTTCCATGTCCTCGTAGGAGGAGTTGGTGCAGGAGCCTATCAGCACCGAGGAGACATCTGTCGGACAGCCGCCGCCGGCGACATGGTCCGCCATGCCACTGACGGTGGTCGCTCTATCCGGCGAGTGCGGGCCGACAACATGGGGTTCAAGGCTGTCGAGATCGATTTCGATGATTTCGTTGAAGTAGGCGGCCGGGTTGGCTAGGACCTCGGGGTCTGCCTGCAGCAGCGCGTCGTAGCGGGCAGCCAGTGCCGCCGCCGGCTGGCGGCCGCAGGACTCGAGATAGCGCTGCATGTGGGCGTCGAAGGGAAACAGCGACGTGGTGGCGCCAAGTTCCGCGCCCATGTTGCAGATCGTGCTCTTGCCGGTGGCCGAGATGCGTGCGGCACCCTCGCCGAAATATTCGAAGACGCGGTTGGTGCCCCCCGCGCAGGTCAGTTCGGCGAGGAGCCTGAGGATGATATCCTTCGGGGCGGTCCAGCCGCGCAGGCTTCCCTTGAGGTGGACACCGACAATCCAGGGATGGAGGACTTCCCAGGGCATGCCGACCATCACGTCGACGGCGTCGGCGCCGCCGACACCGCAAGCGAAGGCCCCGAGTCCGCCGGCGTTCGGGGTATGTGAGTCGGTGCCGAGCATCATCAGGCCGGGGAAGGCATAGCGCTCGAGAACGACCTGGTGGATGATGCCGGCGCCGGGCAGCCAGCACCCGAAACCGTAGCGCTGGGAGGCCGAGGCGAGGAAGTCGTAGACCTCGCGGTTTTCAATTCCGGCATTGGCGAGATCGGCGGTCGCCCCCCTGTGGGCGCGTACCAGATGGTCACAATGGACTGTCACCGGCACGGAGGCCTCGTCTTTGCCGGCCAGCATGAACTGGAGGATGGCCATCTGCGCCGTGGCGTCTTGCAGTGCCACCCGGCCCGGCCTGGTCTTGATATAGGAAATCCCGGCGCGCAGTTCCGCTTCTTCCGGGGAGTCGAGGTGGCCGTAGAGCACCTTCTCGGTGTAGGTCAGGGGCCGACCCAGCCGTCGCCTGATGACGGCGATGGCTTTCTCCATGCGACGGTAGACGGCTTCGATGTACTCTGTGGTCGAATCGGGGGTGGTCATCGGTGGATCTCCTGAGGCATCAATGGGGCAAGGCGCTGCGGGCCAGTCCGATGGCCCCGGGAAACAGTGCTGCTGGATTCAGGCACGGATGTGTTCTTCTTCAAGCATCCTGTCCAGGAAGTTGAAAATGAACTGGCGCTGGGCTGAGGTGGCGTATGCGGTGCACTGGCAGTGCAGGTTGCTCTCGCTGCGGACGAGGAACTCGCAGCGCACCTTGTCCCTCTCCACCTCGATGGCCAGGTGGAAGGGCCCGCAGGCCTGGTGTTCGCGCTGGAGCGGAGAAAGCAGGTCGACGGGCAGAGTCAGCCAGTAAAGGCCGATCATCGGTCCGTGCTTGAGGCTGCGTTTCAGGTAGGAGTCGATATTGTCCCGTTCCATCGGTGACAATTCATCAATGACTATCTGGCGCATTGTCGTTTGTTTGGTTTGTGATAAAGAATACGGTTCTGTCGGGGTGGTTCCTGCCCAGTCACCATCCTGTACGGTGGCTGCGGACTGCAGGACACGCCTTTCCAGCCGGCAAGGGTATCCGTCAATGAGAAAAAATGCTACAAAAAGTCGGCGGCAATGGCCGACAGCGGGCTGCGCTCGCTTTTACTGAGGGTCACGTGCCCATAAATGGCATGGCCTTTCAGCTTCTCGACGGCGTAGGAGAGGCCGTTTGACGAAGAGTCGAGATAGGGGTTGTCGATCTGGTTCGGGTCGCCGGTCAGGACCATCTTGGTGTTTTCGCCGGCCCTGGAGATGATGGTCTTGACCTCGTGGGGGGTCAGATTCTGTGCCTCGTCGACGATGACGAACTGGTTGGGGATCGACCGGCCGCGGATATAGGTCAGGGCCTCCAGTTCGACCTCCTGGTTTTTCAGCAGTTGGTTGACCTTCTGCTGCACGGTCCCCTCGTCGGTTCGGTGCTGCAGCCGCATCAGGTAGGTCAGGTTGTCGAAGATCGGCTGCATCCACAGGCTGAGCTTCTCGTCCTTGGTGCCCGGAAGATAGCCGATATCCTTGCCCATCGGGATGATCGGACGTGAAACCAGCAGTTTCTCGTAGAGCTCGAGATGGACAACGGTTTCCAGGCCTGCGGCCAGGGCGAGCAGGGTCTTGCCGGTTCCGGCGCGGCCGATCATGGTGATCAGGTTGATCTCGGGGTTGAGCAGCAGTTCCAGGGCCATCCGCTGTTCCTTCGAGCGGGAACGGATGGTCCAGGCGCTGTCACGTTCAGGATTGAGATGGATCACCAGCTGCGGTGAAACGGCCCGGCCGATGCCGCTGTGCTTTGGGTTGTTCTCGTCTTTCAGCAGGACGAATTCGTTGGTGAGGAAATCGCCGCCTTCTATAACCAGGCTGTCCTCGCGGTGGAACTGGTCGACCAGTTCTGTTGGCACCTGCAGCTCCCGCCAGCCGGTGTAGAGGGCATCGAAATCGCATTTCTGCTTTTCGAAATCCATCACCTCGATGCCCAGCGCGTCAGCCTTCAACCGCGAATTGATGTCCTTTGAGACGAAGATGACCCGCTCGCCCTGGCTGAGCAAAGCCTTGGCAACGGCGAGGATGCGGTTGTCGGGCACGTTCATGTCCATGAAGGTGCCGTGGATATCGTCGGTTTCAACGGTGATTTTCAAGGTGCCGCCGTTCTCCAGCGGCACCCCGTCCTTGAGCGAGCCGGTGGTGCGCAGGCTGTCGAGTTTGCGGATGACCTGGCGGGCGCTCCGCCCCAGTTCGTCGTTGTGGCGCTTGAAGCTGTCGAGTTCCTCGATGACGGTCATCGGCAGAACGACGCAGTTGTCGTCAAAGGAGGTGATCGATTCGGGATTGTGGAGGAGGACGTTGGTGTCGAGGACGAAATGCTTCGGTTGCGATGGGGTCATACGTCGAGCCAGGTCGTGTCGGTGTTGAGGTTTTCGCAGCCATCCTCACGGACGACCACCATGTTTTCCAGCCTGATCCCGCCCCAGCCGGGGAGATAGATGCCGGGTTCGACGGTCACCACCATCCCGGCCTTCAGCTGCTTGTGGTTGAGCGATGACAGGCGGGGATCTTCGTGGACGGCGAGACCGACGCCATGGCCGAGGGAGTGGCCGAAGGCCTGGCCGTAGCCGGCATCGGCGATGATCGCCCGGGCTGCACGGTCCACCGCGCTGGCCTTCACACCAGCCCGGATCGCCTGCATGCCGGCGAGCTGGGCCCGCCGCACCAGTCGGTGCAGCTCGAGATATCTGGCATCCGCCCTGCCGGGGACGAAGGTCCTGGTCATGTCCGAGCAGTAGCCGTCGAGGACCAGGCCCATGTCGACAGTCAGCGGCCGGTTGTTTTCGATCGGCAGGTTCGAGGGGACGGCGTGGGGCAGGGCGCTGCGCTCGGCGGAGGCGATGATTGACGGAAAACTTTGTCTTTCCGATCCCTTGCGTCGCATGGCAGTCTCAATCGTCAGGGCGACGTCGATCTCGCTCATGCCGGGCCTGATGGTGGGCTGGACCTCGCGGAAAACCTCTTCGTTGAGGGCCACCGAGCGGCGGATGCAGCCGATTTCATCCTCATCCTTGATCAGCCGCATCTTCTCCACCACGCCCTTCAGAGGAATGATGGTGACTCCAGCCCTGCCGAGGTTCTCGTTCATTTTCGCGGCTGTCGCGTGCAGGGTGTAGTGGCTTTCGAAGGCCAGCCGGGCGATGCCGAGATCCCGCAGCAGGCTCGGCAGCAGTTTCAAAAGGCCCTTGGGGTACAGCAGCACAGATGCCCAGGGGACGTCCTGTTCGGCCTGGAGCCGGTAGCGGAAATCGGTGAGCA
>CAYYWK010000111.1:0-7962 GCA_964475345.1 uncultured Desulfobulbus sp. | reverse complement strand
CTTTCTCCGGTGACTAGGGCGATGCTGAGGGCGTAGGTATCGAAATGCGTCGTGAGGATGGTGGTCTCGGGGCCGAACTGCCCTCTTGCCGTATCGCGGGCGGTCCAGCGCAGCCAGCCCGTGGCGGGGGCAGTCGGTGCTGACAGGGCCAGTTCGAGAAAGCCCGGCATCCTGGTGTCTCGTGCCGCCTTCCGTGCCGCCTCCTTCGCCGTCCAGATCAGGTTGAGACGCGGCAGGGCGTCGCTGCCTGGAAGATGCTGCAGCAGGTTGAGCTCTTCGCCGCGGCAGAAACGGTCGCTGACCCGCTCCAGGGCCGGTGCATCCTTCTGGATATCAATGCCGCAGGCGGCGGCCGATACCAGGGCCGCGGCGAACCCGCCGCTGTGGGTGATCGACAGGTCGAGCCCGGCGATCGCAGGGAGCGGCGAG
Source organism: uncultured Desulfobulbus sp. (assembly GCA_964475345.1). Lineage (GTDB taxonomy): Bacteria > Desulfobacterota > Desulfobulbia > Desulfobulbales > Desulfocapsaceae > Desulfoprunum. The sequence continues at coordinate 7,533 of CAYYWK010000111.1, read as the reverse complement.
TCGATGAACGGGCGGCCGGAGGGGAGATTGGCGATGATCAGATCCCGGGCGTCGGGACAGGGCAGGCCGGGGAAGTGGAGTTGCAGGTACCTGGCGATAGCCTGTTTGGCGCAGATGCGGCCGGCGCACCACTGCGCCCGCCGTTTCGGCAGGGTGAAGGAGGACAGCGTCGCCCGCTCGCCGGCTGCCAGGAACGGGGCGTCCGTTCCGCCGGGAGGTGCGGGGGAGGTGCCGCATGCGAGCTCGCCGACCGCCGAGAATGCCAGCGCCAGCGGGTGATCGGGGATGACGGCGGCAAGGGCAGGTTCGATGCCGGCGAGAATCGTGTCAGCGGGCGGTGGTGCGGGTGAAATCATAAACAGCTTGCAATTTCAGGGATTTTTGCACTACTATAGCCGCTGATATGAACAAAGGGCCACTTTTTGCATAACAGGATCCCGCATGGAAATCGGTGCCGATCTGACCATCTATGATCTCGTGGTACTGGGGCTGCTGCTGCTCCTGGTGGCCCGGGGACTGTGGGTGGGGTTTCTCCGGCAGATCATCAGCCTTGTCGCGCTCTATATCGGCTATATCGTCGCCAGCCGGTATCATGACAGACTCTTCCCGTTTTTACGAGAGCTTTCCGAAAACCCCGAGGTGGTGTTCTTTGTCAGCTACGCCATCCTCTTCGTCCTGACCTATATCCTGGCAGTGCTGGCCGGCAAGGGACTGCAATATGTCGTCAAGGTGAGCATGGCCGGCTGGTTCGACCACCTGCTCGGCGGTTTTCTGGGCTTTGCCAAGGGGATTCTGCTGGTCGTTCTGATGCACATGGTCCTCGGCACCGTCCTGGCCCCGGAAAACCAGCTGCTGCGCAACTGCCAGACCTGCGACGAGCTGAGCGCGGCCACCGGCCTGGCCGTGGAGCTGGTCAGCAACGAGGAGGCCCGCAAGGCGCTGATGCAGCAGATGCCGGCTATTTCCGTCGATTCGGTCAAGGAGTACCTCGCCCCGGCGGCGAAAGTGCCGGTGCCCGGCCCGGTCAAGGCGGAAAGCGCGCCGCCGGCGCCGCTGGCTGCACCCGCCCCTCCCGCCCAGTCTTCCGCACGACCCGGCGCAACCGGCGGGGCGGCCTCGTTCTGGGACGAAGCCCAGTCCGCAGACGCCGCCAAGCAGCTGCCGGCAGCCCCTCCAGCCACTTCCCAGCCGCTTCCCCGCCAGTAAACGGCGGTCCCCTTTTCGTGCCGCGTTGCGGAAAATTCAGGCCAGACCTTGCGGGGAAAATGCATTCCTATATAATTCAATATGGTCGGCCGCTGCATCAGGCCTCGCCGCAGGCAGGCCCTCTCCTCTGTAAAACGCCTCAACCCGGACGTGAGAAGATGTTTTCAAGACAGCCAGCACCGCAGTGCCCAGCGCCCGGTGAAGGCCGATGAAAAGGGATCCCCTCTCGTACAGAGAGCGGAGGTACCGGCAGGAGATGGTCCATGGCGACCTGGTCTCCTCCCGTGTCCGGGTCTCCGAGACCGACCTGCACATCCTGGCCGATCGCGCGGTGGAGGAAGAGGCCTTGCAGACGGTGCTGCAGTGCCGCCTGCAGCTTGAAGGGTATGCCGCCCGGCATCCGGCGTTCTTCCCATCCCTGGTGCCGCTGCCTGCCGATCCGCTCGCCCCGCCGCTGATCCGCGGGATGCTTGCGGCAGGGGAGGTTGCAGGTGTCGGCCCGATGGCCGCGGTCGCCGGCGCCATCGCCGAACAGGTCGGCAGGGACCTGCTTGCCGGGGGGATACAGGAAGTGATCGTCGAGAACGGCGGCGATATCTTCCTGTGCCGGGAGAAGGACTGCACGGTCTCCATCTTTGCCGGGCAGTCGCCGCTGAGCGGCAAGGTGGGCCTGCGGATCAGGGCCGGGGAGCAGCCGGCGGCGGTATGCACCTCGTCGGGCACCGTCGGCCATTCGCTGAGTTTCGGCAATGCCGATTCCGTCACCGTCGTGGCGGCGTCGACGGCGCTCGCCGATGCCGTAGCCACCAGGCTGGGCAACGAGGTCGGCAGGGGAGGCGGCGGGGAAGGGGGGATCCGCCAGGCGCTGCAGACGGCCGGCGAATTCCGTGACATCGCCGGCGTAGTGGTTATCTGCGGTCAGCTGATGGGCGCGGTTGGCGGCGTTGAACTGGTCAGACTGTAATTTCGATAAAGGGGCGTGAACATGGAGAAGACGGGAGAAGGTCAGGAAAGGGATATGCGCAAGGTCGAACGCCGGCATCTCGTGTTCTATCTCCGGGTGTTCGACGGGATGAGCAACAGGGTGCTCGGCCATGTCGTCGACATCTCGACCAGGGGCGTGATGCTGATCAGCGACCAGCCGATACCGGTCAACGGCCAGCATCTGCTGCGGATGCGGCTGCCGTCGACGATCGCCAACAGGGACGAGCTGCTTTTCAACGCCTCCAGCAAGTGGTGCAGGCAGGACATCAATCCCGATTTCTACATCACCGGCTTCGAGATCGAGGAAGTGAACGAAGAGATCGCCAGGTTCATCCTCTGCCTGGTCGACGATTTCGGTTTCCGCGATCCTGCGTGATTTCCGCCTCTGCGCGCTGACCTGCCGGATCGGGCAGGTCGGCGGGTCAGCCTATTTTCCCAGCGCGGCTTTCGCCTCGTCAAGCAGCGCGTCCCGGAACATGCCGACGAAGGTGTCGACATCCTGCTGCCAGCTGACAAAGCTCGAGATGCCGGCTTCGTCGAGCCGGCTGTTGGCGAGAATGGAATTGGCCGGCCGGTGGGCCGGGGTCGGGTATTCCGCTGTGGTGCAGGGGACGAGGTTGTGCGGCACCTGCATCGCCTCGAGAAAATAGCGGGCCGCGGCATACCATGTGGAATATCCCTCGCTGGTGGCGTGGACGATGCCGGTGATGTCGGAGTGGAGCAGCCTGCCGATCTGCAGGGTCAGGGTGTGGGACCAGGTCAGCGAACCGTACTGGTCGTCCACCACCTTCAGGGGCTTGTCGGGGTTGGCAAGCGCCAGGCGGAGCATGGTCTTCAGGAAATTCTTGCCATACCCTGAATACAGCCAGGCCGTCCTCAGGATGACGGCGTTGCAGCCGGTTTCGGCGATGTTTCGTTCGCCGGCCAGTTTGCTCAGGCCGTACTGGGACAGCGGGTTGGTCGGGTCGTCTTCGCGGTAGGCCTCGGGCACCGGTTTTCTGCCGTCAAAAACGTAGTCGGTGGAGACGTGGATCAGTCTGCTCCCCGCTCTTTCTGCGGCGACAGCCAGGTTTTTCGGGCCCTGGGCGTTGACCTTCCAGCACAGTTCGATCTCCGTTTCGCAGGCGTCGACGGCGGTGAAGGCGGCGCAGTTGACGATGACCTGCGGGCGCAGGTCGGCAATCCACTGGTCGACGGCTGCCGCATCGCCGATGTCGATATGCGGCATGTCGCAGCCGACGGTGTCGTTGTCCCGGGAGAGGATGGTGCAGCAGTCCGTGCCAAGTTGTCCCCTGGCACCGATGACGAGTATTTTCATGGCGTTCTCAGCGAGTGTTTTTCATTTCGGCGACGACCTCGACGATATACTGGCCGTACTGGTTTTTCAGCATGTCGGCGGCGAGTTCGAGCAGCTGGTCGAGGGTGATGTAGCCCATCTGGTAGGCGATCTCCTCGACGCAGGCGATCTTCAGCCCCTGCCGTGCCTGGACGGCCTCGACATAGCTCGATGCCTGCTGCAGCGACTCGTGGGTGCCGGTGTCGAGCCAGCAGAAGCCGCGGCCGAGAGGCTGCACCTTCAGGTCGCCGCGCTGCAGGTAGGTGGTGTTGATATCGGTGATCTCCAGCTCGCCGCGCGCTGAAGGCCGCACCTGTTCGGCGATGGCGATGACATCGTTGTCATAGAAATAGAGGCCTGGGACGGCGTATTTCGACTTCGGCCTGGCCGGCTTTTCCTCGATGCCGATGACCCTGTTGTCGGCGTCGAACTCCACCACCCCGTAGCGTTCCGGATCACTGACCATGTAACCGAAGATCAGCCCGCCGGCGGTCAGCCGGGAGCTCTCCCGGAGGATCTTCGAGAAACCGGGGCCGAAGAAGATATTGTCTCCGAGGATCAGGCAGACCGGTGAGTTGCCGATGAACTCCTTGCCGATCAGGAAGGCCTGGGCGAGCCCTTCCGGTTTCGGCTGCTCGGCGTAGCTGATCGACAGGCCGAGCTGCGAGCCGTCCCGGAACAGCTCCCGGAAACTGGGGAGGTCGTGCGGGGTCGAGATGATCAGGATCTCGCGGATGCCGGCAAGCATCAGTACCGACAGCGGGTAGTAGATCATCGGCTTGTCGTAGACCGGCAGCAACTGTTTGCTGACGACCTTGGTCAGGGGGTAGAGCCTGGTGCCGGAACCGCCGGCGAGAATGATGCCTTTCATGGGTTTCGTCGTCTCGTGCTGGTTGAAAGTGCTTGCTGCAGAAGGTATTTTTTAGTATCGCTCAACACGTTCGGGAATATACCGAGCCACCATGGAAAAGGGAACCAAAAGATGGGCAATCCGCTGCCGGCCTGCTTCAAGGCCTACGACATCAGGGGCAGGGTCCCCAGCGAGCTGCATCCGCAGCTGGCCCGCGACATCGGCCGAGCCTTTGCGGCAGTCTGCGGGGTGCGCAGGGTCGCGGTGGGGCGGGACATCCGCCTCTCCGGCCACGAGCTGACGCAGGCGTTGACCGCTGGCCTGCTGGATTCCGGGGTCGACGTCCTCGATCTCGGCATCTGCGGCACCGAGGAAATCTACCACGCCGCCTTCAGCCTCGAGGGCGAAGGGGTCGACGGCGGCATCATCGTCACCGCCAGCCACAACCCCGCCGACTACAACGGCATGAAGATCGTCACCCGCGGCGCGCGGCCGGTGACCGGCGAATCCGCTCTGGGCGAGATGGCCCGGCGGATCGCCTGCGCGGACCTTCCGGAAGCGGCCAGGGAGAAAGGCCGGTATGCCGAGCGGTCGCTCAAGGGTGACTACGTCCGGCACCTGCTGAGCTCTATCGACCATGCCGCGTTGCGGCCGCTGAAGATTGTCGTCAACAGCGGCAACGGCTGCGCCGGGGCGGTGGTCGATCTGCTGGCCGCCCGCCTGCCGGTGGAATTCGTCCGCCTCCACCACCAGCCAGACGGCACCTTCCCCAACGGCGTTCCCAATCCGCTGCTGCCGGAATGCCGTGCCGAAACCGGCCGGATGGTCCTGGAAACCGGGGCCGACCTGGGACTTGCCTGGGACGGCGATTTCGACCGCTGCTTTTTCTGGGATGAACGCGGCACCTTCATAGAGGGATATTATATAGTGGGTCTTCTCGCCCAGGAGATGCTGGCCAGGGAAAAAGGGGCGAAGATCCTCTACGACCCGCGGCTGACCTGGAATACCGAGGAGCTGGTGCAGGCTGCCGGGGGCATCCCGGTGATGACCCGCACCGGCCATGCCTTCATCAAGGAACGGATGCGCCGGGAAGACGCCGTGTACGGCGGCGAGATGTCGGCTCACCACTATTTCCGCGAGTTTGGCTACTGCGATTCCGGAATGATCCCCTGGCTGCTGGTCATTTCCTTACTCAGCCGGAAACGGGCCGCTCTTTCTGAGCTGGTCGGCGCACGGATGCTCGCCTATCCGTGCTCCGGCGAGATCAACTTCACCGTCACCGATGCCGACGCGGTCATCCGGGCGATGGAGGAGAGCTTTGCAGACGGGGCTGTCGACCGCACCGACGGGCTGAGCATCGCCTTTGCCGACTGGCGCTTCAATGTCCGCAAATCAAACACCGAACCGCTGCTGCGGCTCAACGTCGAGACCAGGGGAGACAGGGCCCTGCTGGAGCACAAACTTGCCGTTCTGCGGCAGCTGATACGATAAAACTGGGCTGCAGCCCGGCTACTTTCTTGCAGAGGAGTGAACGTGACAGCCATCCAACCGGTCATACTGGCAGGCGGAACGGGATCGAGGCTCTGGCCGCTTTCCCGTGAATTGTACCCGAAACAGCTGCTGCAGCTGATCGATCAGACTTCCCTGCTGCAGACGACGCTGCTGCGGGCCGCCGATCTCCCCGATGCGCTGCCGCCGATCGTGGTGGTCGGCGAGGAGCACCGCTTCATCACCCGGACGCAGATCGACGAACTCAACCGTTTCGGCGACTACGCCATCCTGCTCGAGCCGATCGGCCGCAACACCGCCCCGGCCATCTGTGCCGCCGCCGAATATTGCCTGCGCAACGGGGCGGGCGACGCGATCCTGCTGGTCCTGCCGGCCGACCACCTGGTCAGGGACCGGGAGCGGTTTGTCGAGGTGGTCGGTGAGGCTGCCGGGCTGGCCGGCCAGGGGGCGATCGTCACCTTCGGCATAACGCCGCAGTATCCCGAGACTGGGTACGGCTACATCGAGCGCGGCGCCGGTGTTGAGGTCGTCTCGTTCAAGGAGAAGCCCGACCGTGCGCTGGCCGAACAGTACCTGGCGAGCGGCAATTATTTCTGGAACAGCGGCATGTTCGCCTTTTCGGTGAAATCCTTCCTGGCCGAGATGGCAGAGCACGCCCCGGAAATCGTTGCCCGCATGGCGCAGGCAGTCGACGAGGGCAAGCGCGACGATTGCTTCTATCGTCTTGACCGCCGGCAGATGGAGAAATGCCCCAGCGACTCGATAGACTACGCCCTGATGGAGAAGACGGCGAAGGCGGCGGTCGTCGCCGCCGATCTCGGGTGGAGCGATATCGGTTCATGGCAGGCCCTCTGGCAGGTGCTCGACAAGGACGCGCGGGGCAATGTCTGCCAGGGGGATGTCTTCCTGCATGACACCAGCAACTGCCTTGTCCGTTCGGAAAACATGCTGGTGGCCGCCGTGGGCCTTTCCGACACCCTGGTGGTCGAGACCGCGGACGCCGTGCTGGTCGCCCCCCTGTCCCGCTCACAGGATGTGAAAAAAATTGTCGAATACCTGAAGAAGGAGAAGAGGAAGGAGTTTCTCAGCCATGCCACGGTCTACCGCCCGTGGGGCAGCTACACCGTCCTCGAGGAGCAGTCCCGGTTCCAGATGAAGCGGATCACCGTCAATCCGGGGGCCAAGCTGTCCCTGCAGATGCACCATCATCGCTACGAGCACTGGGTGGTGGTGACCGGTACGGCGAGAGTGACCAATGGCGATTCGGTCATCCTGCTGCACGAGAACGAGTCGACGTACATCCCGGCGGGGACGGTGCACCGGCTCGAGAACCCGGGTGTCATCGCCCTCGAGTTGATCGAGGTGCAGATCGGCAGTTATCTTGGCGAAGATGATATCGTCCGTTTCGACGATGCCTACGGACGACAGCAGTGAGGTGATGCCCCGGCATCCCCGGGGAAAAAGAAGGGGCGGGCGGTCAGTCGGTCTGACCCCCTTTCATGAAGTGCTCCTTCCGCCGCTGGAACGCCTCCGCATACTGGGTGAATACCTTCCGGCCTTCCTTGGTCATTCTCTGAAAAGCGATTCCTGAAATACAGCGTCCCGCCTTGCTCTCGGTGTGGGTCACCTCGCCGAGCAGTTCAAGCAG
>CAYYWK010000110.1:0-8001 GCA_964475345.1 uncultured Desulfobulbus sp. | reverse complement strand
AGAAAGGTCCTGCAGTGGAAAAAGGCGGCGATCTATGTCGGCGGGGCCTTCAAGGCCTTCTCGCTGGTCAAGGCCTTCCGCCTGATCGGCATGGAGGTGGTGATGGTCGGCTCACAGACCGGGACAAAGGAGGACTACCAGGAACTGCAGGAGATCACCGACGAGGGGACGATCATCGTCGACGATTCCAACCCGCTTGAGCTGTCGTCCTTCCTGCGCGAGAAGGAGGTCGACGTTTTCGTCGGCGGGGTCAAGGAGCGGCCGATCGCCTACAAGCTGGGTGTCGCCTTCTGCGACCACAACCATGAACGCAAGGAGATGCTGGCAGGTTTCGCCGGCATGCTCAACTTCGCCCGCGAGGTCCACGACTCGGTGATGAGCCCGGTCTGGCAGTTCGTCCCCCGCCGCAAGAAGGAGATCTGAAATGAGCACGATGCCCCCCTACACTTCCACCACCAACGCCTACAAACTCTGCAAGCCGCTCGGCGCCAGCCTGGCCTTCCGCGGCATCGAAGGCTGCGTGCCGTTCCTGCACGGCTCCCAGGGCTGCGCCACCTACATGCGGCGCTACATCATCAGCCATTTCAATGAACCGATCGACATCGCCTCCTCGTCTCTCGGCGAGAAGCACGCCGTCTACGGCGGCGCCGCCAACCTCAAGCTCGGCCTGCAGAACGTCACCAGAAAATATGCGCCACGGCTGATCGGGGTGGCCACTACCTGCCTGACCGAGACCATCGGCGACGACGTGAAGATGATCCTCAATGAATACGAAGCCGAGTTCCACAAGGGCGATGGACACCCGCAGATCGTCTCTGTCTCGACCCCCAGTTACTCCGGCACCCACATGGAAGGCTTCAATGCCGCGGTCCAGGCGGTGGTCGAGCAGTTGGCCGAGCCGGTCGCGACGCACGATGGGATCAACGTCCTGCCCGGTTTCGTCTCCGCCGCCGACCTCCGCTACCTCAAGGAACTGCTTGGCGACTTCGGCCTGCCGTTTACGCTGCTGCCCGATTTCAGTGAGACCCTCGACGGCGAGGCAGCCAGCGACTACCCGTTGATCCCGGCAGGCGGAACGCCGCTTGCCGACATCAGACGAATGGGTGGGGCGCGGCTGACCATCGAGTGCGGCGCGACCCTGCCGGAGAAATCCGCCGGAGCGAGCCTGCAGCAGATGCATGGGACGCCGCTGTGGCGCACCGGGCTGCCGATCGGCCTGCGGGAAAGCGACCGGCTTATGGCAAAACTTGCCGAGCTGAGCGGCCGGGAGATCCCTCTCCGCTACCGCTCCGCCCGCGGCCGGCTGATCGACGCGATGGTCGACGGCCACAAGTACCTCTCCGGCAAGCGCGCGGTGGTCTTCGGCGAGGAGGACCTGGTGGTCGGACTTGCCTCTTTCCTCGCCGAGATCGGGGTGAGACCGGTGCTCTGCGCCTCCGGTGGCAAGAGCGGCCGTTTCGCCGAAGCGGTGGCCGCGGCGCTGGCGGGAATTCCCGGAGAGTCGCCGGCGGTGCGGGAGGATGTCGATTTCCACGATATCGAGGAGGAGGCACAAGCTCTCGACGTCGACCTGCTGGTCGGCCACAGCAAAGGCTACACCTTCGCCCGCCAGGAGGGCATACCGCTGGTGCGGGTGGGCTTCCCGATCCATGACCGCCTCGGCGGCCAGCGCTTGCTCCATCTCGGTTACCATGGGGCGCAGGCCCTGTTCGACAGCGTCGTCAACACCCTGATCGCCAAAAAGCAGGACGATTCGGATGTCGGCTACACCTACATGTAAAGACCACAACGGCCCACCAGCCCGAACCCGCCACAGGAGCACGCCATGGACAGCACCCGCATCAAGGATTTTCACCGCCACCCCTGCTTCAACCCGGAGGCCAAGGGCAAGTTCGGCCGGGTGCACCTGCCGGTGGCGCCGAAATGCAACATCAAGTGCAATTTCTGCGACCGCCGCTACGACTGCGTTAACGAGTCCCGCCCCGGTGTCACCAGTACCCTGCTCAACCCGCAGCAGGCAGGGATCTACATGGAAAAGGTCCTGGAAAAGGAACCGCGGATCACGGTCGCCGGCATCGCCGGCCCCGGCGACCCCTTCGCCAACCCGGAGGAAACGATGGCCACGCTGCGGCTGATCCGCCGCAATCACCCGGACACCCTGCTCTGCGTCTCCTCCAACGGTATGGGCATCGGCCCCCACATCGAGGCCCTGGCCGAGATCGGCGTCTCCCACGTCACCATCACCGTCTGCGCCGTCGATCCCGCCGTCGCCGAGAAGATCTACGCATGGGTCAGCGACGACAACGTCGTCTACCATGGCCGGCAGGGGGCGGAACTGCTTCTTGCGCGGCAGCAGGAGGCGATCCGGCGGCTCAAGGAATTCGGGATCACCGTCAAGGTCAACTGCATCGTCATCCCCGGCATCAACGATCACCATGTCGAAGCGGTGGCGAAACGGGCCCGCGAACTGGGGGCCGACCTGCTCAACTGCATGGCGATGTTCCCCAACGTCAACACCCCCTTCGGCCACCTGCCGCAACCGGACAGGGAGACCATGCAGGCGATCCGCGACATGGCGGAGCAGTACCTGCCGCAGATGCGCCACTGCACCCGCTGCCGGGCCGATGCGGTGGGCCTGCTCGACAACGACCGGACCGAGGAGTTCCGCGGCTGCCTTTCGGCATGCGCAGCCACGGTGATCTCCGAAGGTGATAAGCGCCCCTATGTCGCCGTTGCCAGCCGCGAGGGCATCCTGGTCAACCAGCATCTCGGCGAGGCCGGCAGCTTCCAGATCTGGGAGCACCATGAAGGGGCTTTCCGCCAGGTGGAGGAACGCCAAGCGCCACCCAGCGGCGGCGGCATCACCCGCTGGCACAAGCTGGCCAGGATCCTTGGCGACTGCCGGGCGGTACTGGTCAGCGGCATTGGCCAAACACCCTTTGAAATCCTGAGGAAATCAGGGGTCGAGCCTGTCGAGGCGGCGGGCTTTGTCGAAGATGCCCTGGGCCTCGTTTATAGCGGGGGCAGAACCAGTTCCCTGAAGGGCAAGAAGCGCAAGGCCTGCGCAGCCGGTGGCTGCAGCGGCGGCGGCGAGGGCTGCGGCTGAAAAAACCGGCCAACCCGAAGACTTCGGGTTGGCCGGTTTTCCTATTTGAAAAAGGCCAGCAGGGCGTGCAGGGTGGTCAACGGGTGCGGCGGGCAGCCGGGGATGTAGAGGTCAACCGGGAGCAGGCTGTTGAGGTCGCCGACAACATCATCGCTGCCATAGAACGGCCCGCCGGAAATCGAGCAGCAACCGGAAGCGATCACCACTTTCGGCGATGGCACGGCTTCATAGGTGGACAGGAGAGCCGCCTTCATATTGCGGGAGATAGGCCCGGTGACGTGGATCCCGTCGGCATGCCGCGGTGAAGCGACGAAGTCGATACCGAACCGTGAGAGATCAAAGAACGGGGTGTTGAGGACGTTGGTGTCCGCCTCGCAGGAATTGCAGCCGGCGGCTGATACCTGGCGAAGCTGCAGCGAACGCCCGAACAGCTTCTTGAAGTGCTGTTTCGAATGGCTAGCGAGATCCGCGTACTGGCCGTCCGTGATCAGATCGGCACGGTTCGCCGTCCCCAGTTCAAAATTCTGGCTGAAACGGATGAACCGGCCTTCCGAAAGCATTTCGCAGAGCCCGCAGAACGTACACCTCCCGAGATCGATGGTGCAGGCAGCGGGATCGATCGCCTCCTGCGGGCAGGCATCGGCACATTGCCGGATAAGAGCCGGATCGCAGCTACGGTTGATCTCGGGCCTGCCCCGGTAGCGTTCGTAGAGGGATATCGGCTGCTTGGGGTAGGTCGAGGTCCGGCAACCCTGCTCCAGTTTGTTCCTGATAATCTTCAACATGGCAATACCCTTCTGTCGTGCCGCAGCGCGATGATCTCCATCCCGGAGAAGTCTCCCCTCACAGGTCAAACCCGCAGTAAGAGAGATTGTAGCTCTTGTTGCACAGCGGAAAATCCGAGATTTCCTGATTCCTGAGCGACATTGCCAGGCCGGTCCAGTTGTGGAATGAAGGATCCTTGACCTTGTAGCGCAGGATGCTGCCGTCGGCGGCTGTCAGCACGCAGTGGGAGACCTCGCCGCGCCATCCCTCGTTGATGGTGACGACCAGCGAATCGGCGGACAGCTGCCGTTCTTCCATCAGCATTCTACCTGCGGCCGTCTCCGGCCTCTTCAGCAGCAGACGGACAAGGGACAGCGAATGCATGATCTCCTCGCGGCGAACCGTCGCCCGGCTGAATACATCACCGTTGGTCATAGCGTTGACATTGTGCGGAAGCTGCCCGTAACATTCGGTCGGGAAGGTAATCCTGGCATCATAGGCGAGACCGCAGGCCCTGCCGGCATAGCCGACCAGACCGAGATCGGCAGCCATCTCCCGGCTGACCGGGCCGGTATTTTCAAACCGGGCCTGGACAGTATGGGCGGTGAACAGCAGATCGCAGACGTTTTTGATCTGCGGTTCGATCTCATCGAGTTTGTCAAGAATCAGTTTCCTCTGATCGGCTCCCATCACAAATGCCACTCCGCCCGGCCGGATGAGCCCTTTGCCGAAGCGGTTGCCGCAAAGGACCTGCAGCAGGTTGAGAAAGTCGCCACGCATTCTCCCGAAATACGCGGCCGGCGGATTGAAGGCGACGTCACCGCTCAAAGCGCCGAGATCGCCGAGATGGTTGGCGATCCGCTCGAGTTCGAGGGCGATGGTCCGCACCACCTGCGCCCCGGCGTCGACCTTGAGCCCGGTCAGGGCCTCGATCGCCTGGCAGCAGCAGAGATTGTGGCCGATTGCGGTGTCGCCGGCAATGGCCTCGCAGATAATCGGCAACCGTCGCTGCGGCACATTCGGCAGCATCTTTTCGACTCCGCGGTGCTGATAGCCGAGCTGGATTTCCAGGTGGAGGACCTCTTCGCCGGCGCACTGGAAGCGAAAATGCCCGGGTTCTATGATGCCGGCATGGACCGGGCCAACCGCCACCTCATGGACCGCCTCGCCAGCCACCTTGAAGTAGTCGTAACGGCCAGGAATATCCTCGTTCTCGTGATCGTTGCCGAAGACATCTGCGCTACCGGCATAGTTCAGGTGGTAGCGGACCATTTTCATCCAGGGGTGGGCGGTCGGGCGAATCCCGTACTGTTCGGCGATCTCCCGCTCGAACATGTGAAATTTTTCGCTGACCCAGCCAGTCAGCGAAGGAAAGTCCATCCCCACTTCGCAGCCGGTGACATAGAGACTGTCGTTGCGAACCACCGCCAGCAGTCTGTTGGCGCCATTTTCACGGTAGGCGAAAAAATGGACGACAAAACCATCGTTCCGGACAAATTCGGCCAGGGCCGTACCGAAACGATCAACGCTCAGGCAAGGGATATTTGTCCGATTGACCGCAACCCCGTTGTATATCTGCAAGAGGTCATCCATGGGCAATACCTCCGAGTACTTTGATAGTGCTGACTATGACCTGATAGAGACCATCCGGCATCCACAGAAACAGGCCGATGGAAGTCAGAAGCAGAGCATATGGGGGAAGGATGCGGAGCATCCGCTCTTCCACCAGGATATCCTCGCCGGTATTGGCGGCAAACGAGATGCGCATGACAATCCGCGCCGCTCCGGCAAAGACCAGGGTCAGGCAGAAGAGAAAACACGCCAGTACCGCATAGCGCCGACTCTGGAAAGCCCCCATGATAATCAGCAGTTCGCTGAGAAAGATGCCGAATGGGGGAAAGCCGGAGATTCCGGCAAAACCGGCAAAGAAGGAGATGAAGGTTTTTGGGAAGAGTCTGGCGAGATTGCCGGTTTTTTTGATCAGCCGGGTGCCGAAACCGAGCAGGATATTACCGGCCGAAAGGAACAGCGACGATTTGATCAGGGAATGGTGGATCAGGTGGAGAATGGCGCCATAGAGGGCGATTCCGCCGATACCGACACCGATGGCGATGACCCCCATGTTTTCGACGCTCGAATAGGCCAGCATCCGCTTGTAGTCCGGCTGGTTGAGGATGAAGATGCCGGCGACGAACATCGACACCAGGCCGAAGCCGATCAGGATGTTGCTCGAATAGGCGCCGAGGCCGGCCACATGCATCAGGACGTGAACCTTGTAGATGCCGAGGAAGGCGCAGTTCAGCAACGCGCCGGAAAGCAGCGCCGAGGCCGGACTGGGAGCCTGGCTGCCGGACGCCCACAGCCAGGCTCCCAGTCCGGCAGCCAGGTGTGCATCGGCGCCAGGCCCATCTTGGTGCCGAAACCGATCATGATGAAGATGAACCCGGCCTTCAGCCAGTTGGGGTCAAGCTGTGCCGCCACCGCATTCAGCGAAGAGAAGGTCAGCGAGGCATCGATGTCCTTGATGTCCATCGCCAGTGTGATGAAAAAACAACCGAGCAGAGCCAGGGCAATTCCCACGGAACAGATGAGCACATATTTCCAGGTTGCTTCAAGCGCCTCTTTCGACCGGTTGATGAAGATCAGCGGGGCGCTGACCAGCGTCGTCGCCTCGATGGCAATCCACAGCATGATCGGATGGTCGGCCAGCGTCACCATGCTCATCGTCCCCAAGAAGAGCAGCATGCAGCTGATGAAGATGTTCTCGCTCTTCATCTCCGTCTCCCTCATATAGGATATGGCGTAGATCGAGATGAACAGGAAGATGAAGGAGGTGACGATAAGGACCAGTAGGCCCTCGGGAGCGACGCTGAAATAATCTGGGAAATACGGTGGCAGTTTGTTGAGCCAGGCCATGATCGTCAGTTGCAGGTGCAGCAGCGCAGCAACCAGCAGAATACCCCGTCCGAGGGCAACCGGCAGGAACATCGCTGTCCCTCCGGTGATAATCGGCAGCAGAAAGACGAATTCCAGCATATGTTCAATCCTTTAGACGGCCAAGAAGGGCTGTGTCGACATCATCGAAGGCCCGATTGATATTGTGCAGAATGATGCCCATGATCATCACTCCGACCAGAACGTCGAGAAGGACGCCGAATTCGACGACATAGCGGGTATGGCTCTGCTTGCTCAGGGCCGTGCCGACCAGGTAGATGCCGTTTTCCAGCATCAGGTAGCCAATAACCTGGGTGATCGCCTTGGTTCGCGACATCATCAGGAACAGTCCGGCACCGAGAGTGGTGATGGCGGTGATCAGCAGCAGAGAGTGACCACCAGGAAGGGTGACCTGGAGTTTCTCGGTAATGAAAAGGGACACCAGGATCATCATCAGCCCGACAAACAGCGAGGCGTGGTAGCCGATGAGCGGTTCCACCTCACGCTTGATGGCCACCTTCTGCACCGCAAAATACAGGAGGCCGGGGATCAGCAGTCCCTTGATCAGGATCATGATCTGGAAAAAAATGATCCCACCGCTGCCGAGGCTCTGGTGGTGCGGTAAAAACAGCGGCACCAGCGAGACCATGATTCCCTGCAGCCCCATGATCTTCACCAGGGCGATCATCCGGTTGGATTCCAGTGCAATCAGCACGGAAAGGAGGATAATGACCAATACGGCATCCAAATAGTTGATCATTGCAGAAATCCCATAGTCAGAATGGCGGCGAAGAATACCAGGGTGAAGGAGGTCAGGATATATTTGGGGACCAGGTTCATCTTGAACCTGGCCATCGTCGACTCGGTTATGCCGACAGCGACATACACCAGGGTCAGCACACCGTAGAAGATCAGGCCGTTAACCAGCGCTCCATGTGAGGACAACGGCTGGAGCAGGTGGGTGATGAAGGCCGAATAGAAGAACAGCTTGAAAAAAGCCCCCAGTTCGATCAGGGCAAGGTCCGGGCCACTATGGTCGAGGATCATCACCTCGTGGATCATCGTCAGTTCGAGATGGGTCTGGGGGTCGTCCACCGGCACCCGCGAGTTCTCGGTCAGCAGCACCATGAACATCGCAACAATGACGAACAGCAGCAGGGCCCCGGCCGGCCCGGTAAGGGAGACGGCCTTGTCGC
>CAYYWK010000109.1:0-8013 GCA_964475345.1 uncultured Desulfobulbus sp. | reverse complement strand
TATGGACTTTTAACATGAACATCTATGGCTTTTACGCAGAATGTTTTGGTTGGAATTAACTAAACTGCCCGTGGCATGCACTAATCTGCTACCTGTAACCAGTTCTTGATGATATCAACGTACAAATATGTTGAAACCCAATTAATGGTATCCAAGAAAATGTTTGCTGAGCCTTAGGGGAAGTAGGGAATTTTTCATCTTCTAAGCCTATTTTTCTTTAACAGATTCTGACTTGCCTTTTTAACTTGTTCCTCCCATTTGATAATTATTTCATCTTGTCCATCATATCTTTTAATACCTTCATGAAGTATTTCAATTTCATTATCATAATCTTTCATTTTACGATATGCCATGGCATAGGAATCGTATAATACTGGTGCGTTATAACCAAAGTATCGAGCCTTATCAAACAGCTTTATTGAATTTTCTATATTCCCTGATTTTCTTAATTCGTCGCCTTGCTCCCAAAATTTATAGCCCTTATCAAACCCTTTATCCCAGTTATTAAGATTTTCAATTTTTTCCAATGGAACACGAGAGTGCACTGCTTCAGTTAGAACTGTTGGGGAATTAATATGTGTTTCTAAATGATTTTCACTTAAGCTACTAATTTTTTTCCACACATCAATTAAATGATATATTGGAATATTTCTTCCAATTGTCTCTCTTGCCTTTTCTTGGTCAATATTATAATTTGTTACATAATCATCTCCACTATATATCCATGCTGAAACGCTTTTTGCAAATTTTGATTTTAGTATTTTGCATCCCATTTTTTTCAACATTGCAATTGTTTCATCATAGTATTTTTTATATTTTCCACCGTATACAATATCAATGATATTGGTGTCTATTCGTTTATCAATAAGAACAACTGAAGTAAGGCTGTCAATATCAACCTTATCAAATTCCCTTCCTTCAATTCTGTAATAATGTTCGTCAATTTCAGAAGCATACAAGATTGGCGCTACCTCAAATTTGAATGTAGGCGTATTTTTACTCCTTCCATATCCGTTATCTCTGTTAGCAATTAATGGAGTAACTCTGTTAGTTAGTCTGTATGTTGTTTCGTTTAATATTCGAGTAATTTCTTTGCATTCAATTTCTGCTGCATCTGATTCAGTTAAATTTGTTGCAATAAATTTATTATCTGTCTCATAAAGCGCTCTAATTCTTTCAGCTTCATGAGCATATTCGTGGTATTCTTTATAACGATCTCCTCGCCCCCTCCCAACATAGAAAATTTCGCCTGTTTCTTTGATAAACCATTCGTAAACATAAAAACCTGTCAAGAGATCATCTTCATTGCTTTTGTAACTATCCATAAATCTCTCTTTTTAAATAAGTTATTCAACTGATCTGTATATTTCCCGTGATTGGGATGATATACAAAAAGATTACATCATTTTAGCGACCGTGTTCGAAGTCCTTCCAAAGTCCATATATTTCCAAAATATCATAACTGAAATATGCAGTGGCAGACAAAATATTTTTCCAGATTCCTTTGAGCGGCTTATGATGCTCCTCAGGGGGAGGAGATGTTCACGGGCAAGCGTGAGGTTTGGCAGAATTTCTGAAATTGAGACTATTCTTACAGCCAACGCACTACAATCATTATAAAATGTGGATCTTGATAAGAGGATAAGGATTGAGGGACTCGAGCGGGATCAATTGATTCGCGCTCAAACATGCTGCGTTGTCATGCAATAGTTTCTCTGCTGGGTCAGGCTTCCAGCAGGCGGTGATCAGCGGAGCGCTTCCGACAGCACGGCATGCCAGCGGGCCAGTTTCGCTACGTAGGGCATGCCCGCGTTGGCCGGGCTGGTGGACGGCAGGCGGTGGAAGACGAGGGGATGCCGCTCGAAGTCAAGGAGCGGCAGGACATGGCGCCTGAAGGTTGTCTCGGCGGCGCTGCCGTTGAAGCAGACCGTGGCGATGCGGCGATAGGCGGCGAAAAAACCGTTGAAGTCGTTGGCCTCGATAGACTGCCGCTCGATATCGCTGTCGAGACTGGTCATGCGGCGGCAGCTGCCGATCACGTCCCAGAGGGCGATGCCGCTGGCGGTCAGCAGCCGCAGCCTCTCCTCGTACGCCAGACCGGGGGCGGCGTCGAAGATTTCGGCTATGATCGTCCAGAAGGCGTTGCGGGGGTGGGCGTAATACTGCCCCTGCCTGAGCGATTCGCGGCCGGGCACGCTGCCGAGGATCAGCAGGCGGGCATCGGGGGCGGCGACCGGCGGGAAACTGGCGATCATTGACGGGGAGCCTGCTGCTGATCGCTGCCTTTATCCTGGCGCAGCCGGGCCACCAGGCGGGGGATGGCCAGCGGTTCGTGGGCCAGGTGAGCGGCGCCATGGGCGGTCAGCTCCTCGACGCTGCCGAACCCGTAGGTCACGCCGATGCTGCCGATATGGCAGGCGGTGGCGCCGATCATGTCGTGCCGGCGGTCGCCGACCATCAGGGTCTCATCCGCCACCAGGTCTTCGCGCTCGATGACGTGGGCGATCAGCTCGCCCTTGTCACAGAGGCTGCCGTCGAGGCGGGCCCCGTAGATTCCTGCGAAGAAAGATGAGAGCTCGAAATGGTCGAGGATCTGGCGGGCGAAGTATTCCGCCTTGGAAGTGGCCAGAAACAGTCGGCAGTCCTGTTCCTGCAGCGCCGCCAGGGCCTCCGGGATATCGTCGTAGACGTGGTTTTCGAACTTGCCGATGCGGTCGAAACGGTCGCGGTAGTGGAGGATGGCCTGCCGGGGAAGATCCGGTGCAGCGCCCGGCATCAGCACAGCGAAACTCTCAATGAGCGGCGGGCCGATGCAGAACAGCAGCTCGTCCGCGGCCGGCGCCACCCGGCCGAGCTGTTCAAGGGCGTACTGGACGCAGCGGGTGATGCCGAGGCTGGAGTCGGTGAGGGTGCCGTCGAGGTCGAAGAGGATGTTGCGCATTGCTCTCTGCTGCGGGTCGAAGGTGATGCCGGCATGTTTGCGCCGGTGGGGATCGGTTGCGGACTGGCATGACAGGATACCCGATACGGCGTCGCTCATAAAGATCGAAACTGCGCCTGCTGCCTCCCTCTGCCGGGAGATTTTCAGGGCGGCTATTGACGGTTCCCTGCCCTCTCTGGCATGATGAGACAGGCGAACCTCCCGGGCACCGGGCGGTGTCGCTTCCTTCAGGGTGTTGCCATGGAACTGATGATCCTGCCCCAGCCCGACGACAATTCCTGTGGTCCGACCTCGCTGCACGCGGTCTACCGCTACTATGGCCTCGAGGTCGAGCTGCGGCGGCTGATCAGCGATATCAGATCGCTCGAGACCGGCGGCACGCTCGCCGTCTATCTCGGCATCGACGCCCTCAGGCGCGGGATGGACGCTACGATCTACTCCTGGAACCTGAGGATGTTCGACCCTACCTGGGCCGGCCTTGCCACCCCGGAGCTGATCGCCAGGCTCGAGCGGCAGCAGGAGGTCAAGAACAAGAAACGCTTCCTCCAGGCCAGCAGCGCCTATATCAGTTTTCTCCGCCAGGGCGGCCGGATCCTCTTCGACCAGCTGACCCCGGGGCTGCTCAGGGGCATCCTGCAGCTGTCGATCCCGATCCTCACAGGCCTCTCCGCCACCTACCTCTACAACTCGATGCGCGAGATCAGCCGCGGCAGGCGTTCATACTACGACGACATCGCCGGCGAACCGATGGGCCATTTCGTCGTTCTCACCGAGTACTCGGCGGTGGACATGGTGCGGATCGCTGACCCTTACAGCGGCAACCCGCTCTGCGGCTGCCAGCACTACACGCTGCCGGTGCAGCGGCTGATCAACGCCATCCACCTCGGCAGCATGACCTACGACGCCAATCTGTTGATCGTCCAGCCGGCGAGGAAATAATGCATAAAGTCATCATCGTCGACAATCCCGAGACCTGGAAGATCCGGGTGGCCGGCATGGCCATCGTCTCCTCCCACGACTACCTGACCAACCCGGACTGGGCCAAGGCCAGAAACCTCAGAGTCTTCAATCTCTGCAAATCCTACGGCTACCAGACGAAGGGCTATTACGTTTCGCTCCTGGCCGAGGCCCGCGGGCACAAGCCGATACCGACGGTGCGCAATCTCCTCGATGTCCGCAAGCCTTTCGTCGTCAAGCTGATGTCGGAGGAGATGGACGGACTGATCCAGCGCCGGCTGAAAGACCTGCGCTCCGACGAGTTCACGCTGTCGATCTATTTCGGCCGCAATCTCGCCGAAAAGTACGATGACCTCAGCAACCTCTTCTACCGCTCATTCCGGGTGCCCTTTCTGCGGGTCCGCTTCGTCCGCAGCAGCAGCCGGCATTGGCATATCCAGAACATCAGGACCATCTCGGCTCGGGAGATCCCGGAGAGCCATTTTCCATTCGTCCTGCAGCGGGCCGAGGAATTCTTCTCGCGCACCCGCTACGATGGGGGGAAGAACGCGCGGCATATCGGCCGCTACGCCCTGGCAATCCTCTACCGCGACGACGACCCGGCCCCGCCCTCGGACCGCAAGGCGATCCAGAAGTTCGTCCGCTACGGCGAGAAGGCAGGTTTCGATGTCGACGTGATCTCGGTAAAGGACTACAGCCGCCTGCTGATGTACGATGCGCTGTTCATCCGCCAGAACACCCACGTCAATAACGAGACCTACCAGTTCGCGCACCACGCCCAGCGCGAAGGGATCGCCCTGCTCGACTATCCCGAGTCGATCCTCAAGATCAACAACAAGGTCTACCTCGCCGAACTGCTGCAGTCGGCCGGGGTGGCAACGCCGAAAACGATGATCGTCCATCGCCGCAACCGCCACCAGGTGGAGTCGACGCTGAGCCTGCCCTGCGTGCTGAAGCTGCCGGACTCGACCTTCTCCTTCGGGGTCAAGAAGGCGGCGACCAGCGCGGAGCTCGATGCCCTGATCGAGTCCATGCTGAAGAAGTCCGAGCTGCTGATCGCCCAGGAGTTCTGCTATACCGACTTCGACTGGCGGATCGGCATCCTCGACGGCGAACCGCTGTTCGCCTGCAAGTATCTGATGGCCAGGGACCACTGGCAGATCTACAACTGGGAGGCGAAGCGGCACAACGATGTCACCGGCGGCTTCGAGGGGGTGCGCCTCGACGAGGTGCCGCCGCAGATCCTGAAAATCGCCCGCAGAGCCGTAAAACCCATCGGTCGCGGCCTCTACGGCATCGATATCAAGGTGGTGGGGAACAGGCCGATGGTCATTGAGATCAACGAGAACCCGAACATCGACGAGGGAGTCGAAGATCTGGCGGAAGGGGACATCGTCTATCGCCGGATCATCGACGCGTTCCTGCAGCGGATAGCCGAACGCACCGGGGAGAGGATGCGATGAGCGACAAGGGGCTGCACCTGTTCGAGGGCTTCGGCCTCGAACTGGAATACATGGTGGTGGACCGGGAGAGCCTCGACGTCCGTCCCGCCGTCGACCTGCTGCTGAGGGATTTCAGCGGCAGCCAGGTCTCGGATGTGGACAACGGGCCCATCGCCTGGTCCAACGAACTGGCGGCCCATGTGGTCGAGCTCAAGACCAACGGCCCGACGGCCGACCTGTCCCAGGCCGCCCATGACTTCCACGCCAACATCGAGCTGATCGACAGGATCCTGGCGCGGCACGGCGCGATGCTGCTGCCCGGCGGCGCCCATCCCTGGATGGACCCCGCCCGCGAGATGACTCTCTGGCCGCACGACGCCCACGAGATCTACGACCTCTACAACCGCATCTTCGACTGCCGCGGCCACGGCTGGGCCAACCTGCAGAGCGCCCACCTCAACCTGCCCTTCGCGGGCGACGCCGAGTTCGCCCGCCTGCATGCGGCGATCCGCATCCTGCTGCCGCTGATGCCGGCCCTGACCGCCAGCTCGCCGATCCTCGACGGGATCCCGAGCGGCCTGCTTGACGCCCGTCTCCATGTCTACCTCCACAACCAGCAGCGTCTGCCGCAACTGACCGGGCGACTGATTCCCGAACCGGTCGCCAGCGAAGCGGAGTACGAAGAGCGGATCTTCGCGCCGATCATGGCGGCGATCGCCCCCTTTGATCCCGACGGGATCATGGACAAGTATTTCCTCAACGCCCGCGGCGCGATAGCGCGATTTGACCGCGGCGCCATCGAGATCCGCATCCTCGATACCCAGGAGTGCCCGCTGGCCGACTGCAGCATCGCCAGGCTGCTGATCGAGATCCTGAAAGGGCTGGCAGCCAGCGAATGGTCGGAGGCGGGAGAGCAGAACGGCATCGACGGCGAGCGGCTGCGCGACCTGTTTCTGCGGGTGATCCGTGACGGCGGCGAGGTGATCGTGGACGATCCCGGATACCTGCGGCTCTTCGGCATCGACAGCGGCGCGATCTCCGTCAGGGAAATCTGGCAGGTGCTGCTCGGGAGAAGCAGCGGAGCCTTCGACGTCGCCGCCCACGATGTCCTGACCCTGATCCTGTCAGCCGGCTGTCTCGCTTCCCGGATCAACCAGGCCCTCGCGGGCGACGTTCGCCGCGACAGCCTGCGGCGGGTCTATCGCCGGCTCGCCGACTGCCTCCGGCAGAACACGGTGTTCGTGCCATGAGAATGATCCTCACCTGTGAACACGCCACGTCAGCGATCCCGGCACCCTATGCCGAGCTGATGGCGGGTGCCCGGCACTTGCTGCAGACGCATCGGGCCTACGACATAGGGGCACGGCAGGTCTGCCGGGCCCTGGAAGAGCTGGCAGACGGGGCGGTGTACGGCGAATGCAGCCGCCTGCTGGTCGATCTCAACCGCTCCCCCGGCCACCCTCGGCTCTTTTCAGAGTTTTCCAGCGATCTTCCCCGTCCAGAGAAGGACAGAGTGCTTGCCCGCTGCTACAGCCCGTTCCGCGAAACGGCGCTGGCGGCGATCGGGCAGACCATGAGCCGCCACGGCGAGGTGCTCCACCTGTCGATCCACTCCTTCACCCCGGTCTTGCACGGCAAAATCCGGAGCAACGATCTGGGCATCCTCTACGACCCGCGGCGGCAGCGCGAAAAGAGCTGCGCCCGGCGGCTGGCGGATGAGATGCGGGCCATCGACAGGCATCTCTCGGTAAGGATGAACCATCCCTACCGGGGCGTTGCCGACGGCCACACTACCGCCCTGCGGCGGCGTTTTGCCAGTGAGGCCTATCTCGGCCTCGAGATCGAAATCAACCAGCGCCTGCTCGGCGATGACCGGGGTCGGACGGCGATGGGGGAGTTCCTGCTGCAGGCGCTGTCAAGGCTGATTGGTCAATAAGGCCGGTCGCCACGCCCGTCCCGATTTCAGGTGGGCAGGGAAGGTGCCAGGCATAAAGCGGACACCCGCATGCTGCCGGCCGCCGGCGAGAAGTTCTGCAATATTCAAATGAATGGTAGTTTATACTATTGAAATACTATTATTCAACCACTATTGCGAAGGCTGCAGTCCTCCTTATCGTTAAGGCATGGAGAAGGCTGCAGCCCGAGGGGCTGCATGAAACCACCACAACCACACAGAGAGGTGTACCATGCAGGGCGATCTGATTGCTGAAGAATTCAAAAAGATGGTATGGATCAGGGACAAGGAAGGCAAGGAGTATGCCTGCACCGTTGGCAACCTGAAGGATATAAAGAGGGCGGAGGATCTTACCGAGGAGGAAAAAAAAGGGTGTATGGACCTCAGCCTGGTGCTGGGAGACAGCTGGTAAGACGCTTTCCCGTGCAGGAGTTCATGCACATTCCGGCCACATTCTGCAGCGATGCGGAATGTGGCTTTTATTTTGCCGGGCCCCCCGCCTGTTCCTGAGAGACGGCGAGGGGTGGTGCAGCGGCTGTCCCTGGGAATGCTTCATCCCCGCTGGTAGGCGTTCTTCCAGGGTTCGCGGCTTCTCGCTGCGTAGTCGTTGAGGGCGTGGTAAAAGGCACCGACCACCAGCTCGGCGCAATGGTGGTGGTCCGGCGGCAGGGTCTGCAGGTAGTCGACAAGGTTGTCCGGCGAGATCTGCCAGCAGTCGG